>DAHXOQ010000115.1:0-5823 GCA_027364815.1 Acidobacteriaceae bacterium
GGTTGAAGGGCGCGCATGGGAGCCGGGCGATCCGAAGATTGCAAGAGATTTGGTGCGCGGCGAGCTGGTGAAGGTGCGCGGGTCGGTGTCGCGATTCAAAGAGACGCTGCAGGTGAAGGTGGACCAGATTCGCCATGCGTCGAATGATGAGGCGAGTTTGTCGGATATGCTGCCTTCGACGCAGTACAACGTGGACGAGCTTTGGAGCAAACTGCGCGGCTATGCGGATTCGATTACGGATCCGTATCTAAACCGGCTGATTTTTACGCTGCTGGACGACGCGAAGATTGCGGCGGCGTACAAGCAGGCTCCGGCGGCGAAGCAACTGCATCATGCGTGGATTGGCGGGTTGCTGGAACACGTGGTGAGTCTGCTAAATCTGGCGGATCGCGTGCTGCCGAATTATGCGATTTTGAATCGGGACCTGGTCATTGTCGGGGTGATTCTGCACGACATCGGGAAGACGAAAGAGCTGGAGTGGGCGAGCGGATTTGATTACACCGTGGAGGGGACGCTGCTGGGGCACATTCAATTTGGCGCGGCGCTGGCGGAGAAGACGATGGACGGGATTGCGAATTTTCCGGCTCGATTGAAGACGGTGGTGCTGCATTTGATTTTGTCGCATCACGGAAAGCTGGAGTTTGGATCGCCGAAGCTGCCGATGATTCCCGAAGCGCTGGCGTTGAATTTTCTGGATGATTTTGATGCGAAGATGCAGGTGATTGCGACGGAGTTTGAGAGGGCAGCACAGCAGGGCAAGGGTCCGGGGGATTTTACGGATAAGGTTTGGGCGCTGGATCAGCGACAGATGCTGAATACGAAGCGTTGGCTGGAAGAAGAGAAATAAGTTTATTTGCGCATTGGATTGATAAATTTGATGCCTGCAAAATCTTTTTCGTTGTCAGTGACAACGATGCAATTATTTGCTTCGGCTATCGCTGCAATCATCATGTCCATCGCGCTACGCGGCTGACCTTTTCGGTCACCCTCGGCCATCAATCGCCCCCAAACCATGCTGGCCGCAATGTCAAAAGTTAAGATGCGTGATTGGAATTTCGAGAACGGTCCCGATGATCCGTGAAACCATGACTCCAATTGTGTACGTCGCTTCCCACTAGGTGCACTGCGAATTCCTCTATCTATTTCAGCCAATGAAATTGTTGAAAAATATAATTCCTGATTCTCCCGCTCGCCCATCCATACAACCAACTTGTCCGAGGGCAGAGGCTTGATCAGATCACTCACAATATTTGTATCGAGCAGGAATTTGCTCACAACTCAATCTTTCTGCCGCTCGTCTTCTCGCGCTTGAATAGAATTCCACTCCCGACCAAGGGAGAGTTGCGGAAGGCTGCCAGAATTTCTCCTTTGGTCGAAGTTGGTGCAAGTACCTTATTCTGCAAATTAGCCCTTATCTCGTTGGTTTCTGAGTTGTCTTCTACCAGCTTCCGCGCCAAGGCGCGAATCAATTCTTTATCAGAATCAAGACCAAGAACTTCGAACCGTGCAACGCCTTTTTGGGTAAGGCGCTTACGGTAGTTCTGAATCGCACGAACCTGCGCCGAAACTTGCATCGTTCACCTTCCGATCAACCTATATCCAGTAATATATCCTGTAATATATCCTGAGTCAAGCTACCCGACAAACCACTCCCACTGTTCTTTGGTGAGGGGGACGATGGAGAGTCGGCCGATGATGATGAGGGGGGATTTGGCGAAGATCTTTTCGGCTTTGATTTCGGTGAGGGTCTTGGGGGTTTTGAGTTTTTTGCCGACTTTGACTTTGACGATGGGGACTTTTGGGTCGGTGGGGTCAACGCTGAGGACTGTGCCTGTGCCGACGGCGCGACGCTCGTCGCCGGTATGGTAGAAGATCCATTTGGTGCCGGGTTTCATCTCGCGCAGGTATTTGACGGCAGTGGGATTGGTGACGTTGTCCCAGATGGTTTCGGAGTCGCGGAGGAAATCGTCGAAGGAGTAGACGTCGGGTTCGGTTTTGAAGAGGAAGTAGTCCATGGGGTCTCCTGAAATGCAGCGTCCAGTCAATAGGGTTCAATTCGACATTGTAAATTGCGAGTCGATATTGGCACCGCACTAAAAACTTTCCTCGGGGGCTAAAGCCCCCGGAGAGTTTTTAGAGCAGCTTTGCGGCACGACTGAAGTCGTGCCCTGACTCATTTTCAACCACAGCGAAGATATTGGCGGATTGATTGCGCATATTACACCGATGAAGTCGTGCCCTGAGTCTTTCCAACCACATTGAAGCTTCGTGGTGGATTTGCTTTTAACTGAAGAGATCTTTCATTTTGTTGAGGAGGCTGCGGGAGGTGGGCTTGTTGTCAATGGCCATGGACTCCTGGAGTTGCTTGACCAGCTCGCGTTGCGCCTTGGTGAGCTTGCGGGGGATTTGGACGACAACTTGCACGATCATGTCGCCGCGTCCGGTTTCGTTGAGATGGGGAACGCCTTTGCCGCGCAGCTTGATCTCTTTGCCGCTTTGCGTGCCTTCAGGAATTCTCAGCGTGACTTCGCCGTCGATGCCCTCGATTTCAACTTCGTCGCCGAGGAGGGCCTGGGGAATGCTGATGGGGACGACGCAATGGAGATCGTTGCCATGGCGCTCAAAGAAAGCGTGAGGCTTGACGGTGAGTACGATGTAGAGATCACCGTGCTGGCCGTCGAAGCGCCCGGCATCGCCCTCGCCGGAGTAGCGAATGCGAGTGCCATCTTCAACGCCGGCGGGAATTTTGACCTTGAGTTTGAAGTCTCGGGTGACGCGGGTTTCACCACGGCAGGTTGTGCAGGGGTCGTTGATGAGAGTGCCGGCACCACCGCATGCGCCGCAGGTGCGCGCGACGGCGAAGAAGCCCTGCTGAAAACGGACCTGGCCAGTGCCACGGCATTGACCGCAGGTGACGGGAGCCTTGCCGCCGGCACTGCCGGTTCCATGGCAAGTGGAGCAGGCTTCGCGACGGCGGAGCTTGGCTTCAGTTTCGGTGCCGAAGACAGCCGCTTCAAATTCGATGGTCAGATCGTAGCGCAGATCGTCGCCGCGCTGCTGACGGCTGCCGCGACGTCCAGAAGAAGTTGCGCCGCCACCGCCGCCGAACATCTCGCCGAAGAGATCGCCGAAGATGTCGCTGATGTCGACACCGCCGGCGAATGGAGAACCTCCGCCAAAGCCGCTGCCTGCGCCAACGCCGGCATGACCGAAGCGATCATAAGCGGCGCGTTTATCAGGATCGCTGAGGACCTGGTAGGCTTCGCTTGCCTCTTTGAATTTTTCTTCTGCGGCGTGGTCGTCGGGGTTTCTGTCGGGGTGGTGCTTCATGGCGAGGCGGCGATAGGCGCTCTTCAGCTCCTGGTCGCTGGCTGCACGATCAACACCTAATATTTCGTAGTAATCTGCTTTACTCACTCTGTGAATTCACTCTCGTTTTTTGAAAATAGGGTAGGGAAAAAATCAAGCTTCGGTTTGTTTTGGATTTGAAGCGATGCGCACCATTGCCGGACGCAGAAGACGCTCGCGCAATTTGTAGCCACGGCGAATCTCCTCAGCGACGGAGTGATCGGGCAGGTCGTCGCGCTCGACGGTGCCGAGGGCTTCATGCAGATGGGGATCAAAGGGCTCGCCGATGGTTGCGACGGGCTTGACGTGCAACTGGCGAAGGACTTCTTCCATCTGCTTGACGATCAGTTCGACGCCGGAGTGCAGTTGCTCGTGCGAGCTATCGGATTTGAGCGCGAGCTCGAAGTTGTCGAGGACGGGCAAAAACTTTTCGACGACGTGGCCGGTTGCGTAATCGCGGTAGTCGGCTTTCTCGCGCTCGGCGCGCTTGCGCGCATTTTCAAACTCGGCCTGCACGCGGGCGACGCGATCGAGGAGCTGATCACGCTCGGCAACGAGGCGGTCGTACTCCTCGGCGCTGACGGTGCGCGGTTCCGCTTCAGTTTCAGCGCTGTTCTCGTTGAATGCTTCAGTCGCGGGCGGATTTTTTTCGGCCACGACCAACTCTTCATCCTGCTGGTGCATACCACTCCTGTTTTTCTTGAACATAAAATGCCAGTTCTCAGTTGCTATTTGTTAGATGCTGGATCATGGTTCCCCGCTTCATTGCACGGGCGAATCCAGAATTCGCTCAGATAATCCAGCGACGTAGCGCACGGCCTGAATCATCTGCTGGTACTGGATGCGCGTGGGCGCGATTAAAGCGACGGTTCCCTGAGTTTCGCCGCCGAGACGCGCAGGGGCGGCAATCATGACTAAATCCTGCATGGCGGGCGAGGTCTCATCGAGGCCGACGACGACGCGCACTTCATGCTGACGCGCATCGACGTAAGCGGAGAGCAGTTCGACTAAGCGCTGCTTGGTTTCGAGCGCGGCAAGCATCTGGCGGAGACGTTCGCGGTCGAGCTCGGAGCCGATGAGGTTTGCCATGCCTTCCATGAAGATAGTGGGGCCGGTGCTGCTTTCAGCGAGCGCGCCCTTCGTGCATAACTCGTCAACACTGTTCAACAACTGGCTATCGCGAGCGCCGAGAAGCTGGTGGTAGGCTGCGCGTTCCAATTCCATGCGCCGGGCGATTTCAGCGCGGATTTTGTCGACCTGCCAGCCGCGGAAGTTCTCATTCAGATAGCGTGCGGCGGTTTCGAGTTCGGAGGCGCCGAGTTCGCGATCGAGCATGAGGACGCGGTCCTGAACGGTGCCGCCGGTTGTGACGACGACGGCGAGGACGCGGCCGGCGCCGAGGCGGGAAAAGTGAATGTGCTCGAAGGGCTGACGCGCGGGATTCATGGCGACGGCTACGCCCAATCCGCTGGAGAGGAGGGCGAGAACGTGCGAAGTGCGCTCGAGATATTCCGTGGAGCTGTGGACGCCCGAGAAGCTCTCTTCGATTTGACCGCGACGCTCGGGGCTGAGGGATTCAGTGGCCAGATGGATCTGGCGCAGGGAGCCGGCGTTGTTGGAGGCAGAGAGACCGAAGCGGACAACACGGCAATTGAGGCGGCCGTTTTCGGTTGCGTCGCCGGGCTCGGTGAAACGCTCGACGTAAGCGCGGAAGGCGGCGGCGGTGGGGATGCGGCCGGCGGAGGTGTGCGGCTGCTCCAGCAGGCCGGCGGCGTCAAGATCGGCCATGACGTTGCGGATGGTTGCCGAGCTCATGCCTTCGCGTTTTTCAAAAGTGCGCGCGACAGCTTGAGAGGCAACGGGCTCACCGGTCTGAATGTAGAGGTCGATGATGGCGCCAAGCACCAACTCTTCACGCGCCGTCATGATGGGGCTTGCCGGATTGGTGATGTTGGCCATGGAGACGCGTTCCTCTCATTCACAGTGGGAGAATCCAGCAGAAGGCATGGGGCAGATGCCCGTCGGCGGAAGTTACTGCCTGATTTTTCAACAATTTAGGTTGGAAAACAGGCAAAGTTCTCCTCTTTAAGTCTAGGCAGTGCTGAAAGGTGTGTCAAGGAGGGCGGAATGCACGCTAAGAACTGATTCAGTAATTGGGAAGGCGAGGCTATGGACCCTCGTAATAGCCGGCGATGGCGCGTGCTACGAGGCCGGGACGGTTCACTTTGACGTCGATGGAGTGATAGGTGAATGGCTTGCCGGTTTCAGTCGGTGTGTAGCGCAGGGTGTAATAGGAATTTGCGTCGTCGACACAGCGGGTGATCTGACCTGCGAGATCGTTGCTTGGGTCGGTGACGATGCCGCCACTATTGATGGCGAGAACCTGCAAGGCGAGGTTGGCCGAATCGGCATCGGATTTTTTACGGACGGGCTTCAGATAATCCTGATAGAGAATTGAGTTCGATGCATCATCGG
>DAHXOQ010000115.1:5833-8437 GCA_027364815.1 Acidobacteriaceae bacterium
TTGCGAATGCTGATGACCTCGACGCGCGCTTCGCGCATGCGATTCAGGAGCGAGACGATGGCATCGTAGTTATGCGTGAGGTCGCTTGAATTAAAGACCAAAAAACTTTTTGAAATCAGAGGCCAGCCGGGGCCGAGCCAGAGGAGTAGCTTTCGCCCCGGAGTCTTGACCTGGTTTTCGACAATCACGCTGAAATTCTGTGCGGAAAGCTCAAAGCGCTCGACCTCACCATTGGCGCCCATGGCCTGGTTCTGCACGCGAATCTTGGCGCCGACTTTTTCAAGGAGATCGGCGAGTGCGTTGCCGTCGAGGGTTGGCTGGTTCTGGACCTGGATGCCTGCACTGGTGAAGAAGACGAGGCGCGTGGGCGCGGTTAACCTGCCGCCATTGCCGCGCAGAAATTTGATGGTTTGATCGCGCATGTAACCCTGCTGCGTGAAGCTAACGTTGACGGAATCGATGACGAGGAGAATCTCAGTCGGCTCGACACTTACTTTGGGGGCGGTTGCCGGCGCACCGGGTGTGGTGGAGTTTACAAGGGTTTCAACGACCGAGCTGAAGGTGAGAATCTTTTGCGGCTGCTTGTTGTCGGCGAGCAGAAAATCCTGCGGGGCGAGGCCCAATACGCGCTGGCCTTTTTTGTCGGTGACGACGACATCGATGACGAAGCGGCCTGGATCGACCAGCGCGGCTGGCGCATCAGTGCGCTGCTTCAAGGCGGGATTTTGCGCATGTGTTGTTGATATGGACAGAGCGATCAGGGTTGTGATGACAACCTTCTCGGTGGCAGTCAAAATTTTCAATTTCATCTTGAGCGTTCTCTCTCTTCAATCATCGAGTCTAGCGCAGCTTGTTTGGCGCATCCTGCTCACGCCTGGCAATGATGGCCTGGGTACGCTGCCGTGTGACGCTCAGCCAGCACTCCAGATTTTCATGCGCTGAGCCGCAGATCTTTTGCCGTTGCTGCTCCCACGCACCTTGCTCCACATCCAAACTATTGAGATTCCATGCGGTGGCATCGGCAGCATTGTGGGTGCGATACAGGAAGGCAGCGACTTCCACATCGATTTCGGCGGCATCCAATTTTCGCTCTTTGCAGACTTCATCGGTAATGACCACGCGCCTAACTCCGTTGCAGAGATCTTCATCATGCTCAAGCAGATATTTGCGCCCGGATTTAGGAATGAAATAGCGTGCCGTAATTGGCGGAAGATTCAACTGCGTTGACCAGAGATGGAGGTCGTCCTGGAAGGGCGCCGGCAACTGGCTCATCCTGAGTTCACTGACGCGGAGTTGATTGGAGAAGATGGTGAGCGTCGGAGCCGGCTCGCCATTAGTGGGGTCGAAAAAAAATCCGCCGAGGGCAATTCCCTGCTCTGCATCAACCCACAAAAATGCGCGCGCTTGCCGATAGGGGCCTTCGCTTGTCGCGACCATCACGTATCGATTTTTGAGGACGGAGACCACGGCCGGCCCAGCGTGCAGCATGATATCCACCGTGTCGGCGAGCGACAAATCACCACCATAGTTGAAGGTGGTTTTGGGAATCACCAGTTTCAAGAGGGCGTTGAATTGTTTGTCTTTAAAGAGTTTCTTTTCCGGTTGGCCGGGATAATCTTTCAGAAACTTCAATTGTTCGGGGGGGATTCTATCTTGAAAAGTTAAATTAGGAGCTACTGTCGCGACCTTATACTTAGGCCTGGTTGCGGCGGGTTGCTGAGTGGAGGGACCGTGTTGAGCCGCGCCACAGAATCCCGACGCGAGCAAGACCAGCACTGCGAGCAGGGAAAAAAATCCGCTACGGTACGGGTTGAGAAGATGGCGCATTGAAGATCCTCACTTGCGAAGAAGCCTCCTCTTACATTGGAGGCTTTCAACAATTAGACGGTTGTTTGGGCACAGCAGTCGCTTAAATATTCAATCTACACGCGCTATCCGGGGAATGAGGAAAGAACTTACCCACACTCAGAGCCGCTATCATTAGTCTTGAACGCAATTGCAGGGGATTTGCACGATACTTATGTCGTTAAAGATTTTCATTTCGGCCGGAGAGGCCAGTGGCGAGCACTATGGCACGGGAGTGATTGCCGCGATACAGCGGCAAGCGGCTGAGCGCGAGCTGGGCGAGCCGACGTTTTTCGGGATGGGCGGAGAGCGCATGGCGGCTGCTGGATGCGAGCGCATTGTGCGCAGCGAAGATATGGCGGTCATGGGAATCACCGAGGTGGTGCGTCATCTTCCGCGCATCTATCGCGAGTTCCGCCGGCTGAAACAAGCGATACGCGAGCGCAGGCCGGACGTAGCGATTCTGATAGATTTTCCGGATATTCATTTGAAGCTGGCTGAGGAGTTCCACCGGCTGGGGATTCCGGTTTTGTTTTTTGTGAGCCCGCAACTTTGGGCGTGGAAGAAGCACCGCATCAAACAGGTGAAAAAATACATTGACGAGATGCTGGTGATATTTCCGTTTGAAGAGAAATTTTACAAGGATCACGGCGTGCGCGCCGAGTTTGTTGGGCACCCGCTGGCCGATGAGCCGCTGCCGACGACGAGCCGCGCCGAGTTTGCCTCGGAGAATGGTTTGGATCCGGAGTCGATGTGGAT
>DAHXOQ010000116.1 GCA_027364815.1 Acidobacteriaceae bacterium
CAAAGCGTGACGATCTTCGCCAGACGCCAACCCTCACTCCTCCCCCGGAGGGGCACGTCATGTACTCCCCTGAACACGGTACGCTCTACTTCACCGGTTCGAAAATTCCCTCGCTGCCTGTTGGCAAGTCCTATGAGCTGTGGATCCTCCGCGGCAAGCAACAGCCTCCCATCGCCGTCGGCACCTTTACTCCAGACAACTACGGCTTTGCTACCCTCATTCCCCCACCCTTGCAGGAAGGGCTGACCATTCAAGGCTATGTTGTCACAGTTGAAGATTCCATTGGCGCAACTACCCCGACACTGCCTTATGTGATTTCCTCACTCCCGTAAAGACTCTGCAACTTCAGCCTGAAATGCAAAAAGCCCCTCATCATTCAGGGGCTTTTTGCAGATCTTTCATTGGGTTCAGTTACAGCCTACGGCAAAGCGTACAATCCACAATCAGTTGGGTTATTCGTCAACGTTACGTTGTCCAATATGCTCGGAGGCAAATAGCAGGGCGTCCCTGCCCCCGGTTTACGCGCAGTGATATTGGCATTCCCGCTGGTCCCATTCTGAGTCGAAACACGCACATCTACGGGATTGCCTTCAACCAGTAACGCCGTATCCACAATATCCAGATCGGTACGGATTATAGTTATGTACGGGCTATTGGGGGATGCCACGTAAACTTTGCCGTACTGCGAGTTCTGGGTTGAAACTACCGACCAGGGATTGCCATTCACTGCGACTGTCTTTTCAGGAGTGTGGCTGGTCAGGTTGACAATCGAAACTGTTCCATCAGCTTGGTTGGCGGTATAGGCGCGCGTTCCGTCAAAGAGTACCGTCACGCTGGCAGGATTGTTGCCCACGGGGATAGTATAAGTTGTTCCAAAAGTTGCACTGTCATTGCCGTACTCATCCAGGCTAACGTCGATGACAGATATTGTCGCACCATCATAATTGGCAATCACCAACTGGTTCGTTGCAGAGTTGTACTCGGCATAAACCGGACCCGCCGTACTCTTCATACCGGCAGTTCCATTCGGCGGGGTAATACCCGTGTTAGTCACTGCAGTCAGTGACAAAGGCAGTGTGGGATGGCAGGTGAAGGGCTGGCCTGATTGATTGACGCCAGGTGCGCACTGATCAAGAGTATTTAACTGGCTGTTGATTACCGTCACCGTGTCACTGCCGCGATTGAAGACGTAGACTCGCTTCTGATCCGGACTCTCCAGAGCATAGACCGGGCAAACCCCAAGCGGAATCTTCGAGGATACAGTGAAAGTGGCAATTTCCATTCCATCCGCCTCGCCTTGCTGAGTTTGTGCCTGCGGCGCAGTGTTACAAACGACTCCATAACTCAACGTGTTCGCAGATGAACTGTTCTGGCTGATTGAGTAATTTCTTTGCCCGTTCGAACCAGGCCCAATTGTAAAAACAGGCAACGGTGCAACTGGGATGGACAGCTTGTATGTCTCCGGCGCGCCTGTCAATACGTCAATTACATCGTTGCCCGCATCAGCTACCCACAGGCCATTGCTCGGGGAAAACATTCCTGCAAATATTCCCGTTTTACTCGACGGCAACGACGAATAGCCAAGATTTCTTGCAAGTAAATTCTTGGTGACCTGGAAGTTCGTCAACGTCAAATCGTCATTGACTGTATATCCGTAAGCGCCGTTCGCATCTTCAGTAAAAGATAGGGGATTGGGACCAATCGTGGACTGGGCAAGCACCGTATCGCCTGAGTAATCCACAATCGTCGCAATGCCAGGTGTCGCCGTACCAGTCGTCGATACCACGACGGCAAAGGACTGCGGCTGCGCTGGTGGAGGCGTAACAGGCTGTGGAATCACAACCGGGCGGAAATTAGTTCCGCAACCGGCCAACACGGCTACTGCAGCTAACGCCGCGCCGGTATAAAAAAGACGCCTTAGCGCCTGATAATTCTGCATGAAGAATTGATCCATTCAGTGCTTAATTCGTACTCCTCTGTGATTGTAAATCAGACGGATGGGTATTGGACGCCCAAACCTTTCATTCGGGTAGTCGATTCTTCAAACTCCTCACTCCAAAATCCATTTCACACACATATGATGAATCTATGGAACTTCGATGGCAATCGCGCCTGATTTTGCTTCTCACAGTGCCCATTGCCGGCGCGGATCTGGTCCTGGAAACAGGTGCTTGGTTGTCGATTGACCAACGCGTCATTCTCTGGAGCTTTGGTATCTGCGCTTTCTTCGCCATCATTGTCCTGCTGATGCGCGCAGGAACCCCCACAGCCGCAGCTGTTGGCTTCGCAATAAGCTCCAGCCTGATCTTTTCCACCGCCCCGATTCCCTTTTCACCCTTCAGAACTGCCTTCACACCAGCCCTTTTCGTCTTTCTCATGGCCTATGCAGCTACCAAACTCGGCTACCCGGGAAAAGAACGCCTCGGAACAGCCGAGTCTCATGCAGGTCGCTCCGCGCCACAGGTCGCCGCAAATCTGGGCGTGGCCATGCTCTTCGCACTGCACTTTGTCCAATTCATGCTCATCAAATCGCCGTGCATCGGCCCACGCCTCTACCTTCCCAACGGCTACATACCGGGCTTAGTCTTCGCTCCAGCCCTCGCCGCACTCGCTGAAGCTGCCGCAGATACCGTCTCCTCCGAAATTGGCCAGTCGCTCACTCTCACTCTCCGCCGCCGCTTTGGAACACGTCCACGGCTCATCACAACACTCCGCATTGTTGAACCCGGAACCAATGGCGGAATCACCCTCCTCGGCTCGCTCGCTGGAATCCTCTCAGCCTTCCTCATCGCACTCACTGGTAGCTGGGCCCTCAACGGCGGATTGCTCCTCCTGATCCTCAGCACCGCTGGCGGCATCTTCGGTCTCTTTTTCGATAGCCTTCTCGGCGCTACCCTCGAGCGCAAAGGGTACCTCAACAACGACGCTGTGAATTTTTTATCTACACTTGCTGCCGCACTCTTCACCTTGCTGCTTCTGCTCTTAAAACCACGCTGAATTCAAATGCAAATTCTGATAGACAAAATTTCACTTGACTCGTCCTATTCCGCCTATTTAATAACCGTATAGGAGGTAGTACCGTGAAATTACGTAATATTGCTTTGAGCATGCTCGTCGGTTCAGCAGTTCTCATTGGTGGCATCATCGTCGCACAACAACCTTCCCGTAATGTTAGCCCTGAGCGTCATCCAAATATTGCCGCCGCCCAGCGACTTTCGCAGCAGGCATACGAGAAGGTGACAGCTGCCCAGCAGGCCAATGAGTGGGATTTGGGTGGTCATGCAGCCAAAGCAAAAGAACTGCTTGAGCAAGTGAATAGAGAGTTAAAGCTTGCTGCTGAAACCGCGAATAAGAATCACAAGTAAACTTTTTTAGACCAGATTCACCTTGAAGTACGATCTGAACAATACTGTGAGGCCGTTCTCCTCTTGGGTCAATCATGCTCCACTGGATTGTCGGCCTCATCTGTCAAAATTCTTAAGGCAACAGTACAAGAAAATACATTTGATTCAATAAGATTCGCGAGCGCAGAAAAAGTCTCTCGGAAAATCAATCAATGAAGATGCAGCCGCCAAAGTGTGTAGCTCACAATCTCGTGCGTCACGCGCTCAATATCCGCCGTTGAACCCGCAATCGGAGCCTGAGGCCGTGGCGAGGTCAGCACATCCAGCCCATCGGCAGCGCAGATCTCGTGTATGCGAAACAAATGTGTGCCATCAGAAACAATCACCAGCCTGCGCAAGTTATTCGCTCGCGCAATCACGGCTATGCGACGCGCTGATTCTTCCGTACTCCGGCTCTCTGTCTCCGCAATAATGTTGGACGCTGGAATCCCCAAACTCACCAGGTACTCGCGACCCACCATCCCTTCAGAATAGGCATCGCCGCCATTGCCGCCCAGGGTAATCACCAGCGGTGCAATTCCGTGCTGATAAAGCGTCAGCGCATGATCGAGCCGCGCACGGTAAACCGGTGATGGCCGTCCATCATACTCCGCCGCGCCAAAGACCCCAATCGCATCGGAAACTTGTGCCTGGTCTTGGCGCGAGTAGTACTCAATCTGCGCAAAAACCCAGACAACCCAGCCAAGCACCACCAGAAAGATCAACAATAATGCAAAGTAAACCACTCGCCGCCAGCGTCTCTTCTTCTCCGCCAACACAACTGACTCGTGATTCACTTCCGCGTGATCCATCGTCCTCCCATCTTACTTGTGGGGCGTTCATACATTCTGTGATTAAAATATGATTTCTTCGCGGCCTTCAGGAATCAGGAGCCTGCGTGAAGTGCTCAGGCGCTTTTGTTTCCGGCTAACCTTCGAGCGCCATCACAATCTCATGCGTAGGAATTGCGCCTTCGCGCAGAATCCCCCAACGTCCATCACCGAGTGAAAGATCAACAATAGTCGTGTGCACGGCGCGCGCTGTCGGTCCGCCATCCACAATCAGTGGAATCCGGTCGCCCAACTGATCGCGCACACAAGCCGCATGTGTGCACTCACTCGCGCCCTGCAGATTCGCCGAGGTCGCTGTAATCGGCAACCCGAACAACTCGACTACTGCACGCGCTATCGCCGCATCCGGCACTCTCAGCGCCACATTACCCGTATTCGCCGTTGAGCGCAATGGCAGCTTTGTTCCTGCACGAACAATAATAGTTAATGGCCCGGGCCAGAATTTTTCCGCCAGCCGGTCCAATTGCGTATCCGTGTCGCGTGCCAGTTCATACGCCTGCGCCACACTTGCAATCAAAAGAGAAAGTGGTTTGTGCTTTTGACGGGACTTCAGTTGATAAATATGTTCAACCGCATTCAGATTGACCGGATCTACAGCCAACCCGTAAAAAGTGTCTGTAGGCAAGGCAATTACATCGCCGCGCTCAAGCCGGGAGACTATCGTCCGAACCCTGTCCGGTTCTGGTTCAATTGGATCAACGCGCAGAATCTCAGCGTACAAATTCCACTCCCCTTTACAAACACAATTGAACTTTCGAAGATTTCCGCCACTTCACTTGGGCAATACCGCGTGAGAGCGTTAATCTACAACCTGCAAGCCTCCATTTGGAGCGCCGTTTGCTACTAAAGAAGTGTAGCAACTACGCGTTCAACAAAATGGGCGCTTCCTTGGTCTTCAAAAGATGCCTCTTCGCATTGTACAGAGTAAACAGAACCCGCGCCTCAAGGAGTTGCGACATGCGCTCACTCAGCCGCCTCGCGCCTCGCAGAAAACTGCGCTGATCGGCCTCGAGGGTCCCAATCTGGTCGCTGAAGCTCTGCGCGCCGGGCTGGTTATTAATACGCTTTTTGCAACCGAAGACTCTGAAAAGCTCATCCACCAACTCACTCGGAGCTTTCCTCAACTCCTACACGTTGAAACCCTGCTTCTGTCCCGCGATCTGCTCAACTCGACCCTCTCAACTGAAGCCCCGCAGCCCATCGCCGCCCTCGTCGAAGCTCCCGCCTGGAACTGGGATTCTATCGTTGGTGAAAGCCCCATACTCATCCTCGCCGCCCTTCAGGATCCCGGCAACCTCGGCACCATCCTGCGCTCCGCCGAGGCCTTTGGTGCAGCCGGAATCATCGCCCTCACCGGAACCGTGAGCCCCTGGAACCCCAAAGCCCTGCGCGCCTCCGCCGGGAGCGCCTTCCGCATTCCCTACGTCTCCGCCTCACCGATAGAAGCCTTCGCATACCTGCACCGCACCGGCCGTCACATCTTCACCACAGCAGTTGAAGGCGCACAATCTGCCACTCAAGCCAACCTCGCCGCGCCCTTCGCCCTCATCATCGGCAATGAAGGCAACGGTATCTCGCAAGACATCGCCGGCCTGGCCGACTCCGCCCTCACCATCCCCACTGGAACAGTTGAAAGCCTCAACGCCGGCATCGCCGCAAGCATCCTTCTCTATGAAGCCGCCCGCCAATGCGATGCTCAATCCACACCACCAAAATCCGCATCTAAAAAGAGGACACACTGATGAGCCTCTTTGACGGCCAAATGCAAGGCCTCTCGGCCACCGGACAGCAATTCGCACCACTCGCTGAACGCATGCGCCCCCGCACCCTCGCAGAGTACTCCGGTCAGGAGCACCTCCTCGGCCCCGGCAAACCATTGCGCGTTCAAATCGAACACGACGACCCATCCTCGATGATCTTCTGGGGCCCTCCCGGCGTCGGCAAAACCACCCTCGCAAAGATCATCGCCGAAACTACCCAGGCCACCTTCATTGAATTTTCCGCCGTCCTTAGCGGCATCAAGGAAATCAAGCAAGTCATGGCCGAGGCCGCCGACGCAGCGCGCATGGGCTCGCGCACTATCCTCTTCATCGATGAAATTCACCGCTTCAACAAAGCTCAGCAGGACGCTTTCCTCCCCTATGTCGAGCGCGGAACGATTCGATTAATCGGCGCAACCACAGAGAATCCCTCCTTTGAAGTCATCGGCGCGCTCCTCTCCCGTTGCCGCGTATACGTTCTTGAACCACTCTCCACCGAACGCATCGCCACGCTTCTCCAGAGAGCCCTTTCAGATGAAGCCCGTGGACTCGGCAGCCTCTCCCTCACCGCCGACGAAGAAGCCCTCCTCCTCATCGCCGGCTACTCCAGCGGTGACTGCCGTTCCGCTTACAACGTCCTCGAGATCGCCGCCCAACTCGCCAGCAGCGAGAAAACCAGGATCATCACCACCGCGATCGCCACCACCGCTCTCCAACAGCGTGTCCTCCTCTACGACAAAACCGGCGAGGAGCATTACAACCTCATCTCCGCCCTCCACAAAAGCGTGCGCAACTCCGACCCCGATGCCGCTCTCTACTGGCTCGCCCGCATGTTCGCCGGCGGCGAAGACCCTCTCTACCTCGCACGCCGTATCACGCGCATGGCCATTGAAGATATCGGCCTCGCCGCGCCTGAAGCCCTCAACCTCTGCCACTCCGCGCGTCAGGCCGTCGAGTTCATGGGCTCGCCTGAAGGAGACCTCGCACTCGCCGAAGCCGTCGTTTACCTTTCACTCGCCCCAAAATCCAACTCCGTCTACCTCGCCTGGGGCGCAGTCAAGCAGGAGATTGAATCCACGCGTCAGGAGCCCGTCCCGCTCCACCTGCGCAACGCACCAACAAAACTGATGAAGGAACTCGACTATGGCAAGGGCTACCAATACGCCCACTCCGAAGAAGGCGAAAAAGTCTCCGCCATGGATTGCCTCCCCGAATCCCTTCTCGGCCATCGCTACTACCACCCCACCAACGAAGGCCGCGAGAAGCAGCTAGCACAGCGATTCGATGAGATTCGCCGCATACGAGAAGAAAAGAAGCAATCCCGATAGGCAGTACAATTTATTCAGCCGTAGCATACTCATCTCAAAACAGGTAACACCAACTTCGGAGCCCTCACATGAAGCTGACCCTCGTCTGGCAGAGCAAATGTTTTGCTGAACGTGATTGGATTCCGCGCCTCTTTCAAAACTTCATCGGCGAACAGGTTCACAACGTCAGTGAAGACATCTGCGAAGGCAACTACGACTACGCTCCCGACAACTGCATCCTCGTCGCCAGCTACCTGCACTGCCGGCCCGCCGAGTACTACAAAAAATTCCGTGGCAAAAATGCCTTCCTCCTCCACCTCTGCGACGAAACCTACGAAGGCGGTTATCAGGCCTACGAAAACTTCCGCGCCGTCTTCCGCTTTTATTACTCCGGCTTCTTCAATCCACGACGCGTCCTCACACTGCCGCTCGGCTTCTCTTCAGGCTTTGAGACCACGCCCACAAACCCCATAGCTTCCGCACGACCCTACCTCTGGAGTTTCCTTGGCGCGGCCAACAAGAGCTCACGCCCAGAGATGGTGCGTGCTCTCGAGCCCATCCACCCAAATTTCACACTCATCACCGATCGCGGCAACACCACCCGCCTGGGCAAGCGCGAGTATGAAAAGATTCTGCGCGATTCCATCTTCATTCCCTCGTCCATGGGCAACGTCAATCTCGATTGCTTCCGTGTCTATGAAGCGCTTGAAAGCGGCGCGATTCCCATCCTTGAAAAACGCCGCACTCTGGATTACTTCACACACTTATTTGGCAAGCACCCACTGCCCACTTTCGTTAGTTGGCCGCAAGCTGCGCGCTTCCTTGGCAAAATCGTCAAGGACGCAGCCGCCCTTGACGCTCTTCAAGCCGAGTGCATGAACTGGTGGCTCATGTACCAACAAAACCTGCAACTGCGAATTGCCGATCACCTGACCAATCCACCCAATGCATCCACCGGCCCCTACGTCTACTGGCAACGCAAGCTCCCCGCCGCGCAAGCTGTTGAGCTCCTGCGCCACCACACATTCCCCGCGCTCTCACGCCGGGTCAAGCTTCAATTCTCGCGTTTTTTGAAAGAAGGCAAACTGCGCAAAACCACCGGCGCGTGAT
>DAHXOQ010000117.1 GCA_027364815.1 Acidobacteriaceae bacterium
ACCTTCTCCAGCATCAGGAACAGTGCGGAGGTGCCCGGCTGGACCATGCCGCGGACCTGGTCCTGGAATGCCTTGTCGATGGTGGACTTGGTGAGCTTGCCCATCAGCGCGCCCCCGCCGGCGCCGACGGCCATGCCGAAGACCGGGATGAAGAGGAAGCTCCATGCCGCTCCAGCGGAAATCGTTGTGGCCCTGGGGTCGAGTGCGTTGATGCGTTTGTAGCTTCTTGAAAGCCAGATAGGCCAGAAAATATTCAGCGTAATCAACATCAGGAAAATGGCAAGGATGGGATGCAGCAGACCTTCGACCTTAACCGCCTGATTGGTTGATGAATTTGGCGTGGACGCGGGAATAGTAACAGGCGGCGGTGTAACGGAGTCAGCGGGTTTTGGAGGAGTCACCGGCAACGGTATTGGCTGGGGGCGAAAGACCTGCTGGTGTGTAAATGTATTTGGCGTCCCCAACCCGGTCATGGGTAACTGGATATGGGTTGAGGTCAGGTTCTTCGGTCCATTGCCGTTTCCGTCAAATTCGTTGTCCATCACTTGCTCCTCAAGCTCAGTCTGATATTCACTATGGGCAGAGCCTGGCTCTTTCATGGAACGCAACTACGAGATAATCTTGCACCTGTTTATAGGATTTTTTGTAATTATTTTCAAGCAGTGATTCCGCCGGTTACCGGTTCAGCAGTTGTTTAAGATATTGCATGCCATCAGGCGCGATCATTCAGGACGAAGCTGGAGTCGTCCCGGAGACCGCCGAGTGCGTTTTTAACGTCAGAATTTTTTTAGTATGCCCGATTTTTTATCCATTCGGTTGTGAGTGGAGCGCAGCTATCGGGGTTAATCAATAATCGCTGCGTGGAGTTTAAGAAGCTAGAAGAGCGGAGCGGTTTCAGCCTGTGACTGCATCGGCTGCAACGGTGGCCTGCTGGGCAACGCGCGTCAGCTTTGCCGTCACGCGCATTACGCCGGGCCAGACCCTGAGGCAAAAGGGCAAAACAGCGCGCGCGAGTGAGTTGTTCAAGCCATCGGCCGCCAACTCGGCAAGGCGCATCTGGGAGAGCAGAGCGGAACGCAATTTAGCCTGGAAGAGCGGGGCCGGTTCCGCTGCAAGAAAGGCAGCGACGGCGCAACGCGCAGTATGCAGCGCGATGGATATGCCATCGCCGGTGAACGAAGGGATGACGGCTGCCTGGTCGCCGATGCAGTAGAGCCCATTCTCCGAAGTGCGACGGATGTAACCGTAGGGAATATGGGTGATGGCGATGGGCTTGGCCAGTAACGGCTGCGCACCGGCAAGCCTCATGGCGAGGTGTGGGCAATCCTGCTGCATTTTAGCGAGGAAGTTTTCCCAGCGAAGGCCCGCACGTGAGAGATATTTCTGCTGCACTACGCAGCATAGGTTTGCAATGCCGCCTTCAACCGGCTGGATTCCACCATAGCCTCCGGGATAGAGCATCAGCTCAGAGGCGCGTGCGAGTTCGGCGGCCTGCTTGGGCGCGAGGCGAAAATACATTTTGAATGCGACCCAACGCTGCGGGTCAGACGGACGATGATGGCCGCGGAGATCATGCTTGCCGGTGGCGAGAAAGGCCGTTGCAGCTTGATAGGTTGCGCCGTCGTCGAGCGTAGCTTGCCAGGCGCCGCTTGCAGTGCGGTTGAGCGTCTGCACACTGCGACCGCGCTCAACGCGGACTCCAGCGGCAATGGCAGTGGCGATGAGCGCTGTATCAAGCGCCTTGCGCGTGAGCGAGGCGGCAGGAAAAGGCAACGGAGCTTCCGCAGCGCGCCTGCGAGCAGCGAGACGAACGTTGTCGATGGGCACAGCGCCCAGCGAGGCCACGTCAATGCCGAGCGCGTGCAGGTCTTCAAGGGCCTCACCGCTCAGAAATTCTCCGCAAACCTTATGGCGCGGTGTGAGCTCGCGTTCGATCAGCGTAACGCTGCGTCCTTTGCGGGCAAGCGCGATGGAAGCGGCACAACCTGCCACTCCACCACCGAGGACCAATATTTCTTCTTGCAATGAGTTCCCTGCCAGATTCCCTTGATATTCCATCAATTTGTAGCGGACTCCATGTCTAGTAGAAGTCTCGATTGTAGCGGACTCCCTTTCTATTAGACGTAACGAAGAGAGTTCCGGACGCTATTCTGAACAAATCGTAATTTTAGGAGCCGCTAGTGCTCTGAATGGACGATTGCGCATGAAAAAGATGAAATTTTGCAGGGCTAAATGGACGCCGGAAGGCATCTAAGGTATTAGAACGAGGTAATTGATGAGGCGAAATGAATTTTTGGCAGCCGCTTTATGGGCGATAACATTAAGCAGCGCAGCGGTGGCTCAACAAATTTCAGTAAAACATATTCAACGCCCGATGCATCGGTTTATGGTGGCGCACTCCGAGAGTGGGGAAATCATCGCCGGTGGTGAGTTTACGCAGGTAGTCGAGGGCGATGAAGTGACGATGCGCCTGACGTATCACTTTGTGGACGGGTCGATTGATGATGAGACGACGAAGTATAAGCAGCAGGAGACCTTTCGGCTAGTAAGCAACCATCACATACAGAAGGGTCCGGTCTTTGCCAAGCCGATCGACTATACAGTCGAGGCCGCAACCGGCATGGCGACCAGCCGCACAACGGACAAGAATGGCATGGAACACGAAGCGAGTGAGCACATTGACCTGCCGGACGATCTGGCCAATGGCTTCGTTGGAACCTTGCTGCTGAATGTGGCCCCGAATACGGCGCCGTTTCGAGTGGGGATACTGGCGCCAGTCGGCAGCGGGCGATTGATTCGGATCCTGATCACGCCGGAGGGTGAGCAGCCTTTTCACATGGCAGGAAAGACTCTGAAGGCGACGGTCTTTCGCATCCATCCCGAGTTGGGCGGGCTTGTGGGCCTGCTTGCGCCGCTGATCGGCCTTCAGCCGAAAGATGTGATGGTGTGGATTCTGGAGGGTGATGAGCCGGCGGTGGTGAGGATCGTCGGGCAATTGGGTGGTTATGGACCAGTAGTCAGCTCGGAGCTGGAAGGAACCAGCTTTGTGAAATAGGAGATTTTTGAAACCCAAAATCCAGAAGGGCGAGATGTGGAATGCCCCCTGGAACCCCTCTCATAAACCGCAAGCGCCTTAATGCGAGCTTGCCGTTGATGGAAGCGCGGCACTTTGCTTTTTCTGAAGCAAGTCGATGACACGCCCGTACAAAAGTGCGCGCATTTCAGAGCGTTCGGGAGCGCGGGTGACGTAGCGTATCTGGATATCGATGCCTGTACCGGAAGGCCGAAGAATAACTGCCGTGGCCGCGCTTAAAGGACTCAATCGGTTTGCTTGCAAAACTTGCTTCCATTCCTCTCCGGCCATGCGGGCGTTTTCGGCGGTGACTTCGTTCACCATTGCTTCCACGCGCTTGGCGAGAGATTGAATATCCTGATCGGGAGGTACGCTGACCGTGATTTCGTCTCTCATCCATTGGCCCTCGGTAGAGAAGTTGAAGTATTGACCGCGAATGGCGAAGCCGTTGAGGAACGAGATGCGCCGGCCGGTCGGAACATCTTTGTCGACCATGCCGCTGGTTTCAAGCAGCGTGGTGCTGATAAGGCCAACCGCAGCTACTTCGCCGCTGACGCCATTGATCTCAACCCAGTCGCCGACGCGGATACCGTATTTGCCCACAAGGAAGAACCATCCCAGGAAGGCAATGATGTAGTCCTGAAGAGCAAGGGTAAGGGCGGCCGTAGTTAAGCCGATCATGGTTGTGGTTTGTTTAGGCAGCCCGAAAAAGACAAGCGTAATGAGCAGGACGCCAACCACCTGGATCACAACTTCAAAAATGGTGCGCAGAGTCCCGGCTTGCCTGCGCTCAAGCACGGGGTGGGCGAAGAGCCGGCTCATGGCTGCGGTGCTGAGGATCATGCAGAGAATGATAAAAAGGATCCACTCAACCGACTGCAACATGAGGTGCAGTACGATGCGATGTTGCAAGTTCACCTGGGCAGCCCACTTTTGGTAAACCGCAGCGAGCTGCTGCTCAGTCTGAATTCGGTCGTCGCCGATGGAGAGGATTTGCCTCTGATTGCTGCGGTCCTTGAGCCCGGCGAGATTGAGCGGGCCTGTATTGGCATTGACCTGTGCTTCAAGCTTGTTGTGTTCAGCGGTGAGTGCGCGCAGATCGTTTTCCGTCTGCTGCTGCGCCTCGACGATCATTGCGTAGCGGCTACGCAGATTGAACCACGATTGAATTCGGCCAGCGAGAGTTCCGTGACTTTTTGCGGAGACGACTGCGATTTGCCCGCCATCCTGCTGCTGGCTGTCGTACTGCCGCATGGAGGCTTCGCGCGCCGCGAGCTCCTGCTGAATGCGGACTCTCAGATCGCCTGTCTCACGCTGCAGTTCGCTTTGAGCGTCATTGAGTTCGTCATTGTCGAGGCCGAGTTGCGCTTCGGCAACTTCCAGGTTGTCTGGAACGGCATCCGCAGAAGCAGAGCCGCTTGCGCGCTTGGCCGTTGAACCAGCCGCCGATTTTAAACGGTCCAGAGCGGCCTGGTCCTGAACAACCTCCTGTTGAAGCTGCGCGATGCGTTGTTGCAACGCCTGCGCTGTACCGGTGAGCGTGGTGTGCCGCATCTGTAACTCGGCCGAGCGGAGAGCTGCGGCGAAGGCCTGATCAACATCGTGGTCGGCAAGATGCTCGGCCTGGCGCGCGTACTCTTTTTCCTCGGCAGTCACAGCGAGGGAGGAGAGCGCCGAGGCAGTATCCCAGGGGCTCACATCCACGAGCGTTTGGCCAGCAGCCAGCCCGTTTCTATGGAGAAAGGCAAAATTTGCCATCAAGTTGCGGTTCGCCCATGAAAAGATCAGGCACACGATGAGTACCACTGCGAGGATTGCAGTGAGTACGTGCCTGGTTCGACTGAAGATTTTAGAGTGCAGGCTGCTTTTGTCCGCGTTTGGGGAGGTTGCTTTAGACATCTCTTTATTGTATGCAAAATTTGAGCGGCAATCTGTACGCAGCTGAAGGATTCGAGTGTCTGGGAAGTCGCCAGCGGGGTGGTGCGCACAAGCAGGTCGGGCTCAACGAGAGGTAAACTAGACGCGCAAGAGTCAACGAAAGCTTGGGCGAGTCGGCTTATCGCAAGTGATCTATCGCGATCCTTGATTACGGGCGGTTGCTTGGCAAACTGGCAGTTTCCCAAAAATGTCAGAGTTTTGGCAAAACCACTTGAGCGATTTTTTTGATTGAGGTAATTGGGGTTTATGAGATTGCCTCTTCCCCAAAATTACTCACGGCGCGTGGTGAACTCGCGCCAGTTGAGGCTGATGTCCACGACAAGAATGGAAGCGAGCGTGAAGGCAATTACGCCGACCGCGGATAAGACGTCGCCGAGGTGGCTCCAGTAGGCGGGCACAAGATTGAAGACGCGGCTGGAGACAAAGGTGAAGGTGACCGCGTAGGAACGCGCCATCCACTGGCGAGGCACGGTGATCTGCCGGTTACGCGCGGCAATGACGGCAGCGGTGGTGCAGACGATCCATGCGGCGGCCTGCATGGAGGTTCCTGGCAGACCGGGGCGGCCGGAGGCGAGGGCGATGCCGGTGAAGGATCCGGCAAAGACAGCGATGACGTAGATGCGGCCGAGGTAGCGATGGAATCTCAGGTGACGCTGGCGAATGCGCGAGGAGAACTGAAGAGGCCCGGCCAGCAGAGCGATGATGCCGCTGAGTGTATGGGGAATGAGAAGAACGCGGTCGGCGATAACCTGCAAACGGTAGGCATGGTACATGGGGTAATCGGTGAAGAGAAGAACTTCTGAAGTGATGAAGACAAACAGCGCAGTGAGCCCCAGCGAGATCCAGAGAATGGTCTTGAATCTGGAACGACTGGAGATGGGCTCAAGCGGCGTGATAGTTGCCATTATTCGTTCCTTAGAGGTTTAGACGTGGTGAGGGTCGCGGCGAGAGCGAAGGATGCCAAGAGCTTCATACTTCTTAGTCTAAACAGGAGCTTCAGAGTGCAGAGCCTATTGAGGTTTCAGTAGTGGATTTGCAATGCCAACCAGTCCAGATGGAGCCACTGCGAATGCACGGACTGAGTGCATTCCCGCTGCCGAATGCAGAAGATGAAAGGCCGGGGAATTATACGAGGTATTGGGCGTCGGTGACGTGCTCAAGCCAGTCGACGGTTTTGTTGTCGAGCATTTCCTGGATGGCAGTGTGGGTCATGGCGGTGGTGGGAGATGCGCCGTGCCAGTGTTTTTCGCCGGGTGCGAACCAGATGACGTCTCCTGGGTGAATCTCTTCAATGGGTCCACCCCAGCGTTGAGCTCGACCGCAGCCCGAGGTGACAATAAGCGTTTGGCCGAGTGGATGCGTGTGCCATGCGGTGCGCGCGCCGGGTTCGAAGGTGACGCTGGCGCCGACGACGCGCGCTGGATCTGGTGCGTCGAAGAGCATCTCAACACGGACAGTGCCGGTGAAGTATTCTGCGGAACCTTTGCCGGATGGAATGGTGCCGATGCGCTTGATGTCCATTGGAACTCCTGCGGCTATCTGGGTGCGGAGATGGATGCAATGGTGATGGACGAGCCGGAGAGGTTGCCCGATACGTGGACTTGCTTGCCGGCGAAAGGTTTGACGGAGTTTAGATTGCCGTCCAGGTTGTAGATGGCTGTATCGGCGACGAGAACATATTTTGCGCCGGCTTTGACGCAAGCTTCAGTGCACTCTTCGTCAGATGCGCCTGGCATCATGTGTTTGCGGCCGCATAGTGAATCGCTGATGTAGCCGTCGGCTGCGAATACGTTGGAAGGCGCAGGGCGGAAGATGACATACAGAATCACTATGAATGCAACGATCATTATGCCGATTAAGACGAGGTTTGATTTTTTCATTTTTAGATCTCCGGAGTTGAAATTCAGGGGAATGGGGTTGAAGAAATTGCTGTGCGAGAAGTTTCAGCCTGATTGTTAAAAGACGCATGAGGTTGATGATTTGTAATCAGAGAAAGAAGAGAAAAGAATTCCACTCTTTCCTTAATCATTTTTTCACGAAAGCCGCAGGAATTGTGGAAGACAAAAAAATCGCACCGCTAAATGATATTCCTCCAAAATGTCGGATTTGTAATTGTGAAGTTGAGATTGTTGAATCACCTGTCAAAATGCGAGAGATGGGGCATCCGGCTATGTCGACAACAATTAGTTGCGCTTCTCTGCTAGTTTGCATCTTCACTTTCGCGGTTTCAGCAGAATCTGTTGATCATTCAAAGCTGACGGCAGTAGAGTGCCGTCGGGTGCAACCGCAAGTTCGTGCGCGCTAGCCTTGAACTTGCCTAGAATCTTCCCACTTGTCAGATCAAGCCTAATTACGTAGAACTCTTTATCAAAAGCAACGCCCTTGGCGTGGATCGTTGCATAGAACTCTTGATTGGGGCCAAAAGCCACAGCGAATAGCTGTCCACCGTAGGTCCACTCCCCTAAAAATTTTCCTCGCTTGTCAAACCTCTGCACGCGGCCATTCTCGCGGTCGGCAACATAGAAGATTCCCTTCCGGCTGATGGCGATCGAATGAACGACATAGAACTCGCCGGGACCGTTGCCATGCTTGCCCCACTCCCTTAACTTTTTTCCAGCCGCATCATATTCAATCACTCGCGCGTTGCAATAGCCGTCTGAAACAAACAGATGCCCTCTCTTGCCAAATGCAATATCCGTTGCTCCACAAAACTTCTTGCTGCTGTCAGGAATATCTCCCACGCTGATCTCGAGCAGCTTCTTCCCCTCTGGCGTGAACTTGTAGATCATCGAAGTATGTGCGTCGAGGGTCCATACGTTGCCATCCGGATCAACGCGGATCCCATGCGGAATGGTGAACATTCCCTTGCCCCAGGAGCGGATGAAATTTCCCTGCGCATCCACTTCGACTACCGGGTCACCGTCAACGGGCCGTCGTATGAGGTATATATTCCCTTTTTTATCGGTCGTCAAAGCCGATACTCTCTCCAGCCCAAGTGGCAGAGACACATTCAGCACAACCTGGTCAAATGGCAGTTGCGGAACATCCTTGAGCAGAGCTTCAATCTGATCCGCGCTCGCAGATTGGCCGAAGGCCGGCACCAGAGAGCTGCCCACGAGCAGAAAGATAAGCGCGCAAAGTCGCGGTCCGTTTACTGCTGCGATCTTCAGGCAACCTCGCATAGAATCGCGTCCTCCATTTTCTGATCCCTGTTCATTGATCCCTTCTCTATCATTAACTCACACTCTTGAAATCGAAGTAGGCGAGGTTCATTTGGCCATTGGTGAGGATGTGGATGGTGAGAAGATTTTTGCCCTTTGAAAGGCGGATTTTGAAGAGGGCAGGTGCGAGGTTCCAGTGGTGCCATTGACGCCAGGCT
>DAHXOQ010000118.1 GCA_027364815.1 Acidobacteriaceae bacterium
AATTCGACCCCGTCCCCGCAATCTGCAAAATCCCCGCACCACCTCTGAACGCAGCATCGAGCGCAATCACCTCGTCGCCAACCACCTCCACGCGCATCACTCCAAAATCCTTGAAAACAGCCGTGATCCACTCATGCACACCCGGCATCGACGCGCTCGCCACACCCACAGTCGCCGCCTCAATCTTCACTTTGCCGGCAATCTCAAATACCTCCTTCAAGGCCAGCCGCAAATGTTCCTCTGCTGCCTCCGCCCCCACGCGCAGCCTCTTGATCGACCCGCCTTCAACATGCGCAATCACGCGCTCACCCTCGGCAATCGCAACCCGCGTCTTCGTCCCGCCGCCATCAATTCCCAGCACCAAACTCATCTTTCAATCCCCTTACTTTCCATCCTGCATGCGCACCTGATCCTTAGCCTTTGGGGATCAGAGATTCCATACTCTCCAGGAACACTCCTACTTCACTTCGCTCTCCGCTTCATTACCATGATCCTTCAACGCCCCTGAAAGCACACTCAAGCTCCCATCCACCTTCGGCGCCTTCAATCCCAAAATATGCGCAATCAGCGGATACACATTCACATTCTCAAACGGCGCCAGCGTCTTTCCCTTCACAAAATCCGGCCCCTCCGCAAAAAAACTCGCCTTCATTTCCGGCATCGTCCGCGGATCAAACCCATGCATCCCCGTAATCGGCGGCTTATCCACCGCCCCCGCCGCAATCTTGTCGGCGCTCAGCCCATGCACGCGAATAGCATACGCGCCCGTCGGCACTACCACCGGGTCACCCTCCCGCGCATTCTCGTTGTAATGCAATCCCGCCGGAACATCCTTCAGCCTGTAAACCACAAACTTATCCGATGCCTTCTTCAGCTGGTTATATATCCTTACCTTCTCCGCCTCATCCTTCGGATAAATCTCTCCGCCCACTGTCTCCACACCCGTAAAATCCGCAAACTTGTCCAGCGTCACCCACTCCGGCGCAACCTTCACCATGCCGTGATCGCTGACCACAATCAGATCCACCGGCAACCCACTCGCATCCAATCCCCGCTTCAACTCACCCACCAACTCATCCACATGCCTCACCGCTTCAATCGTCTCCTTCGCATCCGGCCCAAATTCATGTCCCTCATGATCAGGATGCGAGTAGTACAGCGTAATCAAATGCGGCCGCTCAGCCTCCGGCATCTTCAACCACGCCAGCACCTGTTCAATCCGCTCATGCTCATCAATCTTGTCATCAAATTTCAAATAGTAAGTCGGTTGAAACCCGGCAATCTTCGCCTCGCTCCCCGGCCAAAAGAAGCACGCCGACCGCATCCCCTGGCTCTCCGCCAAACTCCACAACGGAACCCCTCCATACCAGCTTCCATCTGTCACAGCCTTCGGGTCGCTCATACCATACTTCGCATGAGTCGCAGGATCCTCAAAGCTATTGGCCACCAACCCCGAGTGCTCCGGATAAAGTCCTGTCACCAGCGTGTAATGATTCGGAAAAGTCAGCGATGGATAGCTTGGAATCATCCCTTCCGGTGCCCACACTCCCCCTTTTGCAATCGAAAGCAAATTCTTCGCCCCATCCCGCTTCGCATAATCCCATCTGAACCCGTCCAGCGAAACCAGCACCACATAATGCGCCTTCTCCGCCGCCGCCGTGTTCGCTCCGTTATCAACATGTACCACCGGCAACGCCGCATACAGTGACGGGGGCGTTTGTGCCCATGCACCCAACCCTGCCGCCATCATCCCCAGCGCCAACCACAGCAACCTCAAGCCAAACCTCATACACCGCATAAAAATCTCCCCCGCATCAGAGTAACGCAACCACCATCCCATCTTTTCCCATTCCAAAACATCACCCATCATCAAATCAAACAAACTCATCCTTCATTTACAATGAAGCAACTTTAAAAACTCATCCCAACTTCTTCTGTAAGCAATTAACTCGAGGCCATCTTGCTCTCTTCCCTCCGTAGCTCGAAAAACTACTACCCCGTACTCACCTTCGTGCTCTTCTTCATCGCCGCCGCTGCCTCCTTCAACGGCTTCTATGACAAGTGGCACTTTCGCGAGCCCGGCCTCCTCGGCTTCAATGAATCCTGCCGTTTTGAAAATATAGTCGACGGAACCGCCGAGCGCCCCTTCGTCTACCGCCAACTCTTACCCTTCATCGCCAACACCATAGACAAAATCACCCCAGCCACCGTGAAAACCAGCATCTTCACGGCCCGCGACGACAACCAAACACGCTACCTCGATATCTTCTTCAACTCCCCAACCTCGAAACATCCCGCCTACTTTTTCCGCTACATCATTCTGTACATCGCCACTTTCTTCTTCGCCTTCGCCGCCACTTACTCCATGCACCTCATCTGCCGGCAACTCGGCATGCATCCCGTCGCCTCTGTTCTCGCGCCCATCATCATGATCCTTCTCATCCCCTTCTTCATGGTCAGGGGCGGCTACTACTACGATTACCCCGAACTCACCTTCTTCGCGCTCGCTCTCTGGTTCGCTCTAAAATTTGATTGGTTCTGGCTCCTCCCCATCGTCCTCCTCGGCACCTTCAACAAGGAATCTTTTCTCCTCTTCATCCCCACCCTCTACCCCATCCTGCGCACGCGCGCCTCCGTCAAATCCTCGCTCGCCGGAATCGCCCTTCTCTCCATCGCCAGCGCCTCCGTCTATCTGCGCATCCACTCTTACTACGCGCAAAATCCCGGCGCCACTGCTATCTTCCACCTCGGCGACCAACTCCGCTACTACGTCAACCCGCTCAAATTCCTCTTCGATCTTGATCGCACCTATGGTGTCATCTCCTACTCAAGCGCCACTCTGATCTCGCTCCTCCTCATCGCCTGGACCCTCGTCCGCGCATGGAATCAGATTCCCAAGTCCCTCCAGCGCCAGGGCCTCATCGCCGCCCTCATCAATCTCCCTCTCTATTTCCTCTTCTGCTACCCAGGCGAACTCCGCGACCTCAGTATGCTCTACCCCATCTTCTTCATCGCCCTCGCCTTCAATCTCCACGCCTGGATTCTCGACTACAATCCACGCCCAACACCATCAGCATCCTGATTCGCCCAACACGACAGACTGCCTTACACCCACACTGCCCAGCAATCTCGGCGCACCTCTGCGCATCCCCGGCCACATTCCCGCACCCTTTGCCAAAAAAATAATTTGCAAGCTCATCGCTCTTACCCGTTCTACAATCAGAGCCTCACAAAGACTCCTCATTTCAGCAGTACGAATCAAGAAAGGCCCACCCATGAAGCACTTCGTTTTAACTCTCGCCCTCCTCACTCTCACCATCACCGCATCCACACTCCACGCACAATCCCCCAACGATTCCGTCAAATCCACACTCACAGGAAAATGGCGCATTACCTGGCTCAACGGTGGCTCTCCAAACAAACTCCAGCTCACTGACTCCAACGGCTCACTCACCGGCACCTTCGCCGCAGACGGCGGTGAAAGCTGCGGCGTCACCGGAACAGCCACCACCACAACCGGCATCACCACCATCGCCCTAGCCGTCACCTGCTCCAAATTCACCGTCCAGTTGAAGGGCACCCTCAAAGAGGACACCATCACCGGAACCTACCTCGCTTACGGCAACTCTGGCGGCGATTTCAAGATGGTAAAACTCACTTGCTTCCTACCAGAAGGATGCAACAACCAATAATTCCCTCTCCCAATTTTCGTTTTTCACAGCTTGAATCTGGCGTTCTTCGTCGCACTGCTTGGGTAATGCTGAAATCGCAGTATCAATGTGAAAATCACGCCACAAATTTCAATCCAAAGGAGTTGTTAACTTCTTTCTCATCAGTAAATAATCCATTCATTTCTTCAGCTAATCCCACCGTGCGAACCACCGTAATTCCCAAACTTCCCCTATCGTTGCCCACAAGCACGTTTCAATACTTACCGCGCTCACCATGCAACACTTCCCCACTCCCCGCTCCCTTAGACAATCTCGTGTGACCGTCGCAACTTACAAGGAGCCGACCCAATATGCGACACTGTCTCCTGCTTAGCGTGTCAGAATTTGCATAGTACCTTCAGGATCAACGACCCATGCCGCTTTTACGTTCTGCCTTCATCGCCCTCTCAAAAAATCGCCCTCTACGCCGCTTCAGTGAACACTCCTCCATCGGCCGCAAGCTCAGTTCCCGTTTCGTCGCCGGGCTCACCATTGAAGAAGCTCTCAGCGCCGCCGCCGCCGTGCAAAAGCAGGGCATGTTCGTCACCCTCGATTCACTCGGCGAAAGTGTTACCAGTGAAGAAGAAGCCCAAGCCGCTGCCGCCATCTACCATCAGCTCCTCGACGCCATCAATCAGCGCAACCTAAAGGCCAACATCAGCGTCAAGCTCTCCCAGATGGGCATCGATCTTTCCCATCAGCTCGCCACACACATCGTTGAAAGCCTCGTCGATCACGCGCGCCGCACAAACAACTTCGTCCGAATTGACATGGAAGGCTCTGACCACACTGACATCACACTAAAGCTCGTCAACAACCTCCACTCCCGCCCTGAGTTCGCACCTCACATCGGCATCGTTCTCCAGGCCTATCTTCATCGCACCCGCAACGATGCCGAGCAGCTCGTCCGCGACGGAATCCGCATCCGCCTCTGCAAAGGTGCCTACAAAGAGCCTGCAGAAATCGCCTTCCCTGAGAAGTCCGAAGTCGATTCGAGCTACGTCTCCCTCTCCAAATTTCTTCTCTCCTCCGGCGTCTATCACGGCCTCGCCACACACGATGAAAAAATGGTCGAGGCAGCCAAAGCCTACGCCAAAGAAAAAAATATCCCACCCTCCAGCTTCGAGTTCCAAATGCTCTACGGCATCCGTCGCGACCTCCAGCAGCAACTCGTCAAAGAGGGCTACAACGTGCGCGTCTACATTCCCTTCGGCAACGAGTGGTACCCCTACTTCATGCGCCGCCTCGCAGAGCGTCCAGCCAATGTCATCTTCCTGATGAAAAACTTCTTCCGCAAATAAAGAAGGCCGCCCAATATCCAGGCGGCCATTTCAGTTAACCTAACTTTTCAACCTTAACAAACTCGATACAAATATCCGTCTTCAATGAACTGGGGCCCGAAATATTGACCACCTATTCTTGCGCCCCGCACACTTTTTGATGGTGCAAATATCTTTCTCAACGCCTCAATAAATGGATCGTCAATCTCACGCAAGTGTATTGATGGCCTTGTATCTGGCGTAATGCCAGCAGCATGAAACTGTTCTACCATTTGTTCATATCCGTGAATATGGCTGGATGCGAGTACAAACCGCCAGCGATCATACTCCGGTAACATAGCCCAAAGTGCAACCTCAGGAGGATATCCGGCTCCATCAAGTAAATCGATCACATGCTGTCCTTTTTCAATGTCAAAACCTACCAATACTGCTTGATCCATGGCAAAATTCCTCCTTTCGTATTTTCAATCGCATCCAAAAACATTCTAAGTGAAATATACGCTATAGAATTTAATTTTCCCTCCTGGGGGAAAAATCGATATCTACTGTGTTCTGTCCATTCACTGACAAGTTCCCATTGTGTTTCAAAATCTTTACTATTCTTCACTTCACTCTCAATCAACTTCAACAATCCTGCCGCGTCCGCAAGTCGCTCTAAATCATGTGTATGACTCCGTTCAACAAGCTTCTTATCTGGAAAATCATGCTCTTGGGTTTTCTTGGCAATACACGCTTTAAATGCGCATTCCACAGCATATCCTGCTAGGTAATATGCCCCTTCAAAGCAACCAGCAGCTAGAAGAGCCTCGGCTTCTTTAAGCCTGATCTCTGATAGCTGCTGAAAGTCTTTCCGATTCATGCGCCAATTCTACACCCATCAAAATCATTTACGCTCTGCTCAGATAAGCTCCCTCGCTCGTATCCACGCGAATCTTCTCGCCCTCATTAATGAACGACGGCACCTGCACCACCAATCCCGTCTCCGTCTTCGCCGGCTTCGTCACGCTCGAGGCCGTCGCCGATTTCAATCCCGGCTCCGTCTCCACCACCGTCAGCTCCACCGTCATCGGCAAATCAATGCCCACGGCCACGCCGTCAAAGTAGCTCACGTGAATCTGCAAATTCGATGTCAGATACTCCACTGCATCGCCCAGTGTCGAGCCCTTCAGAACCGTCTGCTCATAGTTCTCCGGATTCATGAAGTAGTAATCGTCTCCATCGGCATACAAAAACTCCATCGCAATCTCATCAACAATCACGCGGTCAATCGCGTCGCCCGAGCGGAAGCGGTGTTCAAACATCGCGCCCGTCCGCAGGTTGCGCAGCTTGGCCTGGATAAACGCTCTCAGGTTACCCGGCGTTCTGTGCTCCACCTTGAAGACCGAGTGCAGTTGTTCGTTGTGTTTAATCACCATTCCGGGACGCATCTGTGTTGCGGGAATCGACATAAAGGGTAAAATCCTTGCTCTCAAGCGCGGTTTCTCGCGCGAATTTTCGGCTCATTGCCTTTTCCTCTATTGTAACTGAACCGCGACTCCCCTACTCCCTCGCCGCCCTCTCCAACTCTCCAATATCCAACTTCTTCATCCCCATCATCGCCTTCAGCGCCTTCGGATGCTTCAACAACTCTCCCAACCTCGTCGGAACCACTTGCCAAACCATCCCAAACTTATCCTTCAACCACCCGCATTGAATTTCTTTCCCACCGCCATCCAACAACTTCTCCCAATAATGATCCACCTCTGCCTGTGTCTCGCACCGTACCACAAACGAAACTGCATCACTGAATTTGTGATCCGGCCCACCGTTCATCGCTGTAAACCGCTGCCCATCCAACTCAAAACCAATCGTCAAAATCTTTCCCGCATTCGGCCCCGCACCCTCCGGCCAGCGCATTTCGCTATGTCTCCGCGCGTTTTTAAAAATTCCAAAATAAAACTCCACCGCCTCCTCTGCATTCGCGTCAAACCAGAGAAATGGCGTAATCCGTGACTCATATCCGGTTTCCATCTTTCACCTCCAAGGGGAGCCATCATTCTCACCCATCCCCCGCCTCACATTCAACATCAATTCACCAATTCCATCTAGCTAATCACACCAAAACTCTGTATTTTTCTTACGTAAGCAAACTTCCCCTCAAGGAGCACCCAACCCATGCAACTCAACACCTACATCAACTTCAACGGCAACTGCGCCGCCGCCTTCCGTTTCTACGACAAGCACCTCGACGCCAACATCACTGAAATGGCCTACTACAAGGACATGCCCGGCGCCTCCGCCAATAGCCCCTTTGCCGGCCAGGACGACGCCGTCCTCCACGCCCGCGCCATCATCGGCGGCACCGAACTCTTCGCCAGCGACTCACCCGCCGACCGCTACGCACCCATGGGCAGCACCTTCCTCACCCTCACTTTCGACACCAGCGTAGAAGTCGAGCGCCTCTACCCGATCCTCAGTGAAGACGGCAAAATCATCATGAAGCTCGAAGAAACTTTCTTCGCCCACCGCTTCGCCATGTTCACCGACCAATTCGGCGTCAACTGGATGCTCATCCACGAGAAGAAAATGCCCTAACCCCCTCATCAACATATGGCATATGGCGCGGATGCCCCAATCCTTTGCGTTTTGTGCGAAGGATGAAATTCATGAATCTCAACCTACCGATGTATTCGCTGACTTGCCAACCTGCCACTTGCGCGCAGCGCAAGCCAACCCGCCGCACTTATCTCTAAAACGATCCCTCTGCATCGGCGCTTATAGACTCTAGAATCCTTCAGATTTGCTGACTTTGATCCTCAACCCAACGATCTCTTCCTTCACAGCACCATTCAATTCCACCAATACTCGACCTGTTCTCTATTTTTACCAAGATGGCTAACTGTGTAGTAAACACCCCCCCTTTACCGCACAAAAAAGCGTTATATCTACGTCGAATTCAATTCAAAATCCCTCAACATCCCCATACCTGTTTTGAACCCCACTACTCACTCAAAAATTCTCTACTCCACGCGCCGCCCAACCATTAAGATTACCGGAAGCCAGTGAGGAGCTATTCCGCAACCATGAAAAACACTCTCTCCCGCCGCACATTTCTTCATTCCAGCGCCCTCATTGCCGCATCCTGCGCAGCATCTCACGCCCTCCCCGCCCAAGCCGCGCCGCATCAAGAGACCGGTGACCCCTCGCCCATCCAACTCGGCATCGCCACTTACACCTTCCGCAACTTCACGCGTGCCCAAATGATCGCCTATTTAAAGCAGCTTAACGTCACCGAGCTCAACGTCAAAGACGTCAAAGATCATCTCCCCTCCACACCCGCCGAAGAAACCGCCGCCCTCGCTGATTACTCCGCCGC
>DAHXOQ010000119.1:0-3778 GCA_027364815.1 Acidobacteriaceae bacterium
CTGCAAGGCCACTCTTCAGAGCGTACAACATTTGAGTCAAAGACTTAATCAGCAGGTGTGCTGAATTGGAGTTGCGCATGGGAAAAGAAAATTTTGAGTTGAAGCGGACAGAACAATCCGTGTTGTCATGGGATTAATATTTGAACGACCCTGAAAAAATACATGGCGTAACGTATTCAATCTGCACTAGAATTTCCATCGCAGGGGTAGAATTTTTAAACTGCACTTGATTGTCACACCAGGTTAATTCCCTGGGCCCAAGAACTGATGTCCAATCATGAGGTAGCAAGCGTTGATTCCACAATTGAGAAGTCGTGGTGTGAAAGCTGATTCAAGTGTACTTGTGCTTGAGCAGGATCATCATGCGCAGAGCACGATCCGGAAGATTCTTTCACATCAGCACCTTGCAGTTGATGTGGTTTCGAGTGCTGAAGATGCATTCACGCACCTTGCTTCAGGCAGTGTTGATCTTTTGATCGCGGGATTTGAGAGTTCCAGAAATGGTTTGAGCGGTCTTGGGTTTGTGGAGAAATTACGGGAGCAATACCCTCACCTGCCTTTGATCATTACCAGTTCAGTTCATGATACGGAGACGGCTGTCTCAGTGATGCGGCAGGGAGCGACGGATTATCTACTGAATCCAGTTCATGAAGTCCAGTTGATGGATGCGGTAGCGCGGGCGCTAACGCATCGCTTTGCGAGCAAGCAGCAGGAAGATTATCAGCACTCGCTGGTACAGGCGGTAACTTCTCGGACGCAGATGCTGCGCGAGGCGCTGGAGGAGTTGGAACAGGCATGCGATTTCACGCTGGAAGCGCTGGGAGACGCGCTTGATCTTCGGGATCGCGAGACCGAGGGGCACAGCAAGCGTGTAACGGCTTACACGATAGCGATGGCGCGTGCGATGGGACTTTCGACGCAAGCCGTGAAGGTGATTGCGCGCGGAGCCTTTCTGCATGACATAGGCAAGATGGGAATAGCTGACTCGATTTTGCTCAAGCCAGGGCCGCTGACGATCAGCGAGCGATTGGAGATGAACTCGCATTGCGAGCGCGGCTATTCAATCCTGAAAAAAATTCCATATCTCAGCGAGGCGGCGGAGATAGTCTATGCGCACCAGGAACGCTTTGACGGATCGGGATATCCGCGTGGATTGAAGGGTGAGGAGATTCACCTGGGGGCGCGGATTTTCGCAATTGCCGATGCTATGGATGCGATCACAAGTGATAGGCCATACCGCAGCGCGCGATCCTTTGACCATGCACGCAAAGAGATTGCCGGTGGAGCGGGAACACAATTTGATCCCGTAGTGGTTGATGTATACATGACAATTCCGAATTCGTTCTGGCAGCAGATTCGCGAAGACATCCTGCAAAAGCACATCCAAGTTGGCACCATGGCCCGTGCGCTGCAAGCTTGATTCAGGGGTGTTTTCGACGTTAAACCTAAATCAACTACACTGAAGCAGAAGATTTTACATTTGCGTGCGGGCGCAGAGTTGCCCGAAAAAAATTGTTAGAAGGATGGTCCTGCTTGAATCAGCTGCAAAATAATTTTATTTTTTCGTTGAAGCCGCGTTTGGTTTGCATGCTTCTGGTGCTGGCATTTGCGAGTCCGTTCACCGGCTCGCTCGCTGCGCAGAAGCTGACCGCCAACACATCAGCGCCAGCACAACCAGCGTCGCTTGAAGACCGGCGCAAGGAACTCAATGCAGTGATACACGAGTATTGGGAAGATCATCTGCGCCACTCGCCGGAGTTTGCTTCGACGATAGGAGATCTGCGCTTCAACGATCAGATTACGGATTACTCGCTGCAAGCCATCAACGAGAGCCTGGCACGCGAAGAAGGGTACATGATGCGCCTGGCGGCGATTGATGCTGCGGGAATGACGGACCAGGAACAACTGAATCGAGATTTGTTATTGAGAGGATTTGTGCAGGATATTGAGGGTGCCGGCTTCAAGGAGTGGGTGATGCCGATCAGCCAGCAGGGGGGAATTTATTCAGAATATCCGCAGCTGGTAATGGAGTTGAGTTTTAAAACCGAGAAGGATTACGACGATTGGATTGCGCGGTTGCGAGCTCTGCCGGGCGCATTTGACCAGGTGATAACGAATATGAGCATCGGCGTGGAGGATGGCCGCGTGCCGCCGAAGTTCGTGCTGGAGGAGGCGCTGGTCAATATCAAGTCCCTTGGAGAGCAGAAGGCGGAAGATTCTCCACTGGCGCTGCCGCTGAAGAAATTTCCTTCATCGATTGACGCTGCGGCGCAAGAGCGCATCAAGGTAGAGATGCTCGACGTGATTGCGAAGAAGGATTTGCCGGCGTACAAGCGGCTGGCAACTTATGTTGAAAAATCTTACATACCCGCGGCACGCACCGAGCCGGGAGCGAGCGCGTTGCCGGATGGCGCAAGGTATTACGCGTTTTTGTTACGACGCACGACGACGACGGATTTCACCGCAGAGCAGATTCATCAGATTGGTTTGGATGAAGTAAAGCGCGACGAAGCCGAGATGCTGGCGATTGCGACTAAGCTGGGTTACAAGGATCTGGCGAGTTTTCGTGCGGCGGTGAAAGCAGATCCAAAGTTCAAGGCGACATCGAGAGAGAATTTGCTGGATGCTTACCGGGGTTACCTGATGCCGATGCAGGCGAGATTGCCGCAGCTTTTTGGGCGATTGCCGAAGGCGCCATTTGAAGTGGTTGCGGTACCGGAATACCTGGAGAAGAATGCTGCGCCAGCCTACTACGAAGCGGGGACGCCGGATGGAAGCAGGCCGGGGCGGCTCAATATTAATACTTACAAAGCGACGGACAGGAATTTGTTCAGCGTTGAAGATATTGCGTATCACGAAGGATTGCCGGGACATCATCTGCAGATATCAATTGCGCAAGAACTTGAAGGGGTGCCGGAGTTCAGGAAGATCAAGCACTATACGGCGTACACAGAAGGGTGGGGACTTTACGCTGAACAGCTTGGCAAGGATATTGGGCTCTATCAGAATCCGTACTCGGATTATGGCCGTTTAGAGGGCGACATCTGGCGCGCGATCCGGTTGGTGGTGGATACGGGCGTGCACTCGAAGCATTGGACGAGAGAGCAGATGGTGCAGTTCTTCCACGATCACTCTTCGGTGGATGAGACGAGCATTCAGTCTGAGGTGGACCGGTATATCGCGTGGCCGGGTCAGGCGACGGCGTACAAGATTGGACAGTTGAAGATTTTGGAATTGCGCGCGAGGGCGAAGAAAGAGCTGGGAGAAAAATTTGATATTCGCGCATTTCATGATGAGGTGCTGGATTCTGGAGCGCTGCCGCTAGATGTGCTGGATGCGAGAGTGAATCAGTGGATTGATGCGCAGAAGAAAAGGTAGAATCAGCAAGGTCAGGTGCTTTGAATCCCGGGTCTCAAAAAACGAGAGCTGGAGCACGCGAAGATTTTTGGGGCTACCTGAGACACGCGAAAAGGCTGGCAAATGGCCAGCCTTTTTTATTTTGATTCGAGGATGATTTTTTGGAGATCTCTTGCGAGGCCAGCTGAGTTTGCACCATCGAGATTGGCGAGGACGACGACAGCGGAGTTGATGGAAGGAACGAGAAGGATCATGGTGCTGGTTCCCTGCTGACCGCCAGCGTGACTGATGGTGGTGAATTTTTTGCCGCCAGCTTCGATTGGGTCGATAGCGAAGCCCAATCCGTAATTATCTTCGGAACCGTCGCTCGGTTTGCCAGGCGTGCTCATGAGCGTGAGCGTGGCGGGGTCAACAAGCATGC
>DAHXOQ010000119.1:3788-8250 GCA_027364815.1 Acidobacteriaceae bacterium
GCGCAGCGGCAGCGCAGGGGCGATACCGAATAAAGCGCCGCCGTCGCCTCGAGATCCCGCCAGCCGATGGCGAAGCGATCATCGACCTGCGAGGCACTCATGCCTGCGGGAGCGAAGATGTGCTCGCGAACATAGTCGACGTAGCTCTCGCCGGAGGCTGCGGCATCGACGCAACCGATGAGCGTGTAGGCCTGCGTTGAATAGTGGAAGTGTGTGCCGGGCGGTGCGATGAGCGCATCGTCCTTGAAGAAGCTCAGGCCTCCGGCGATGGGGTCAGCGAAGTGTGTGGTGTTGTTGATCTCCGGAAGCCCGGCGTCGCCATCCTTGTAATGACGAATGCCGCCGAGGTGACCGAGCAGCATGCGCGTGGTGATGAGGGGGCCCTTATCGGGAAATGCAGGGCAATATTTTTGGACCGGCGCATCGAGATCGATTTTGTGCTGCTGCCAGAGTTGCATGGTAGCGACAGCGGTGATGGTCTTGGAAATGGAGGCGAGTCGGTAGAGGGTATCGGCGGTTGCAGGGACGGAGGTTTCGAGGTCAGCGAAACCGTAGCCGTTGGCGTAGATGAGCTGGCCGTTTTGCACGAGAGCGATGGAGACTCCAGGGGCACTGGATTTTTGGCGGAAGGCTTCGACGGCAGAGTCAACTTTGGAGCGAATTCCCGGTGAGAGTGTTGAAGGCGGAGTTTGCGCACGCGAGTGTGGAACGATGAGAATGCAACCCATCAGCACGAGAAAGAAACTCTTGGCAAGCCTCACTTGTGTAGCCTCCATGGAGTGAAAGAAATCAGTGAGGACAATCGTACAATCTTGATGCGACGCGTGAAAAGCGCGATTAAAAACGGGAAACTCGATTATTCTGTAAAGAAGGGATTAATTCCCTGCTGAAGAGATTGAGATTGGAAAAGGTGAAGTGATGACGGAAAGTTCTGTGGAGATACCCCAAGCGCCGGCTGAGTTTCCGAAGCTGCGCGTTGCAGTGCTGGGCGCGGGAAAGATGGGCGGGATTCTGCTGCAGGCGTTTTTGAAGCAGAATCTATTTGCGCCGGATCAGATGCACGCGACGGTGGGACATGCGGAGCGGGCGCTGGCTCTCTCGACACAGTGGGGGTTGGATGTGTCGACGAACAATCGCGCGGCGGTAGAGAACGCGGATTTGATCTTGCTGGGGGTGAAGCCGTTCCAGGTGGAGGGATTGATAGCGGAGATTCGTCCGGCGATCAAGAATGGCGCGCTGATTGTGAGTTTTGCCGCGAGCGTAAAGACAGGCGCGATTGAAGAAGCTGTTGGGAAAGAGATTGCGGTGGTGCGCGCGATGCCGAATACACCGGCGGCTCTGGGCGCGGGCGTGACGGCGCTTTGCCGTGGCCATTATGTGAGCGAAAAGCAGATGGAACTGGCCGGGCGGATTTTTGAGACAGTGGGCCGGACTGTGATTGTGGATGAGAAGCATATGGATGCGGTCACGGGGCTTTCAGGTTCGGGGCCGGCATATGTGTACATCATTATTGAGGCCCTTGCCGAGGCTGGGGTGAAGGTGGGATTACCGCGCGATACAGCAACGCTGCTGGCTGCGCAGACAACATATGGCGCGGCGCGGATGGTGCTGGATACGGGATATCATCCGGCGCTGTTGAAGGATGCGGTGACGACTCCGGCGGGTTGCACGATTGATGGAATTCTGGAGTTGGAAGAGGGCGGATTGCGCGTGACGCTGATCAAGGCAGTGATGAGAGCGACGGAGCGGGCGAGGCAGTTGGCAGCGGGGTAATTTTTTATTTTCGTAAAACGATATGAGCACTCAAAGACCAGGCTGGCTGCCCGCGTATATTCCTGAGTTTCAGGGATTGCGCGGGATTGCGATTTTGGCGGTGGTTGTGTTTCATTGCCAAGCGCTGTTTGAAGGCACTTGGTTCTATGGCGCATCGCGTTGGGGATGGGCCGGGGTTGATCTGTTTTTTGTGATGAGCGGCTACCTGGTGACGACGATTTTGCTGGAGGAGCGCGAGAAGCCGCATTTTCTAAAGCGGTTTTATATGCGACGGGCGCTGCATATTGTTCCGGTTTATTTTTTGATCCTGATTATTTGTTACCCGATACCTGATTGGTTTTTGGGCGATACGTGGGCGCACCAGACACGGTGGCAGGTGCTGGTAAGTTATTTGCTGTTTGTGCAGAATTTGCGCCATAGCCCATTGCCGGGGACATTGGGCCCGACTTGGTTTTTGAGTGTGGTGGTTCAGTTTTATGTAGTGTGGGCGTTGATCATGAAATATATTCGGCGCGTCCCGGTGCTAGTGGTGATTTTGGTGGCGATGATGGTGGCGTCGCCGGTGCTGCGTCATTACTTCTGGCAACTGAAGTGGATGAACTCGACGCATACGCTGATTCATATGGATGGAATTGCGCTGGGGAGTTTGATGGCGCTGGGAATTTACAAGCTTGGTGTTGCGAAGAATGTTTGGAAGTGGATTGGCGTTGCTGCGGCGTTGATTGGATTTATTGCGGCGGCGACGGTGGCGGGCGGAACGCCAATGCTGGATTCGGCGATTGCGCTGGGGTTTGGCGGAGTTGTGCCGCTGGCGATGACGACGAGCAGCTCGCGCAACCCGATCAACTGGCTGTTGAGCCATGGGCCACTGGCGTTTTACGGAACGATTAGTTATGGACTTTATCTTTGCCATATTTTGGTGTTTGTATATTACGGATCGTTTAATGCACGGCTGGACACAATGGGTGTGCAAGGACATTTGATAATTTTCGGATTGCGACTATTGGCAGCGACGTTCTTCGGGACGCTGCTTTATTACGGTGTTGAATCGCAAGCGATGAAATTAAAGAGATATTTTTAGATCTCGCTAACAATTTTTATGTTCAATAAGAGACTCTTTTTGCCTAAGCAAGAGCGTAAGTTCGTGAGAGAAAGCACCATTCCGCTTTGTGATTCGAATCACGCCGTCCAGAATACCTGCGCTGGTAGGCTAAATGTGTGGATGGGAGAGTCTTGAAGAGCCAGGCAAACCCAGCCGAAGCGAGGTTCCAGATGGAAACAAAAATCCCCATGAAATTAAGTGCAGAAGAGTTGAGCCGCATGAATGCGTATTGGCGAGCGGCAAATTATTTATCTGTTGGACAGATTTATCTGAAGGACAATCCGCTGCTGAAGAGGCCACTGACGATAGAGGATGTGAAGCCGCGGCTGCTTGGGCATTGGGGCACAACGCCGGGGCTGAATTTTTTATATGTGCATTGGAATCGATTGATCCGCGAGCGCGATTTGAATTTGCTGTACATTATTGGGCCGGGTCATGGTGGGCCGGGAATAGTGGCGAACAGCTATCTTGAGGGGTCGTACACGGAAATATATCCGCACATCGAGCGCAATCAAGATGGGATCAAGCGGTTGTTCAGGCAGTTCAGCTGGCCGTATGGAATTCCGAGCCATGTAGCGCCGGAGACGCCGGGGTCGATTCAAGAGGGCGGCGAGTTGGGCTACTCGCTGGTGCATGCGTATGGCGCGGCGTTCGACAATCCTGATTTGATTGTGGCGTGCGTGGTTGGCGATGGAGAGGCTGAGACGGGGCCTCTGGCGACGAGTTGGCATTCAAACAAGTTTTTGAATCCGAAGACGGATGGCGCGGTGCTGCCGATTCTGCATTTGAACGTATACAAAATTGCGAACCCGACGGTGCTGGCGCGAATTCCGCAAGAGGAACTTGAAGCGCTGATGCGCGGGTATGGTTATGAGCCTTTCACGCTGGAGGGTCATGATCCTGAGGAGATGCATCAGAAGGCGGCGGTGATCTTCGATACGATTTTTGACCGGATTGCAGAGATACAACGCGTGGCGCGCGAGGAGGGCAAGTCGGAACGGCCAGCGTGGCCGATGCTGATTCTGCGCACACCGAAGGGATGGACGGGGCCGAAGGAAGTGGACGGGAAGCCGGTTGAGGGAACATGGCGCGCGCATCAAGTTCCATTCAGCGAGGTGCGCGAAAAGCCCGAGCATTTGAAATTACTTGAGGAGTTGATGCGCAGTTACAAGCCGGAAGAACTTTTCGACGAGAAGGGACACTTCCGCGAGGATTTGGTTGCGATTGCGCCGAAGGGCCGCCGCAGGATGGGCATGAATCCGCATGCGAATGGCGGGTTGCGGCTGAAGCCGTTGACGGTTCCGAATTTCCGCGAATTCGCGGTAGCGGTGGACCCGAAGGCACGTGGAGCGAAAGATGTGGAGACGACACGCGTGTTGGGCAAACTGCTGGATCATGTGATGCGTGCGAATAAGGAGGAGAAAAACTTCCGCGTATTTGGTCCGGATGAGACAGCTTCCAATCGATTGGGCGATGTGATTCCCGATGCGGGGAAGATGTGGATGGCGGAGACGCTCTCAGTGGATGAGAATCTTTCAGAGACGGGGCGCGTGATGGAAGTGCTCAGCGAACACATGTGCCAGGGCT
>DAHXOQ010000011.1 GCA_027364815.1 Acidobacteriaceae bacterium
GTATCCAATTCAGTCGAGTGTTGGAATCCCACATGAAAATGTGCCGTCGTAGAAGAATGAAGGGGTGGGTAGGGAACTAGTCCCTACCCTTTGTTCCTCAGTCCTTATTTCCCAAATCCCAAGTCATCATTTTGATGGTAATTCGGATACGGCGGAACAGGAATTGCGGGCACCGGGTGCTCCTTGAGTTCGTCGAGCACCAACTGCACGCCGACTTCAAGCTGCTTGTCGTGGCCTGCGGCATAATCCTTGGGCAACTCTTCAACTGCAACGTCGGGGGCGATGCCGTGGTTCTCAACTTCCCACTCGCCGTTGATGCCGTAGATCGCGTAACGAGGTGCAGTGACGCCGCCGCCATCGAGCAGGGGAGGATAGCCGCCGATTCCGACGAGTCCGCCCCAGGTACGCGTGCCGACGAGTTTGCCGTCGCCGGATTTGCGGAAGTACCACGGCATGGCGTCGCCGCCTGAGCCGGAGTTCTGGTTGATGAGCATCACCTTCGGTCCAAAGATGGCGCCCACGGGATCATGAATCGGCTTGCCATCGCGTGCAATTGCGCCCGAGAGCGGGACGCGCTTGAGAACTTCAGCGACGTAATCGGCAATGAAGCCGCCCTCGTTGAAGCGCTCATCGAGAACCAGGGCCTGTTTATTCAGTTGCGAGTAGAAATAGCGGTTGAAGTTGGTATAACCAGCGCCGGCAGTATTAGGCATGTAGACGTAAGCCACCTTGCCGCCGGAGAGTTCATCAACCTTGCGGCGGTTGGCTTCAATCCAATCGAGATTGCGCAAACTGTCGTCGTCATCGATTGGGACGACGGTCACATCGCGCGCGTCTTTGCCGTCAGCGTGCGGGCCAACGTGCAGCACGGTCTGCTTGCCGGCTGTGGCTTCAAATAATTTGTAGATGTTGTCGTTGGCATGAAGCTCGTGGCCGTTGACCGCGAGCAGATATTCACCCTCATGAACACTGACGCCAGGCAGAGTGAGTGGCGATGCAATTCCCGGAGCCCAGTTTTGTCCGCCGAGAATTTTTGCAATCTTGTAGCGATCGTTCTCGGTGGTGAAATCCGCGCCAAGCAATCCGGTCTTGGTCGCTGTATCGGGGTGATAAGGGCCGCTAACGAACATGTGACCGATGGTGACCTCGCCGAGCATTTCGATGGAGAGGTAAGTGAACTCGGAGCGCGATGCAAGTCCAGCGAGATAAGGCTTGTACTTGGCTTCGATCTTGGGAATGTTGAGGCCGTGGTGATTGGGGTCGTAGAGGAAGTCGCGCTCGATGCGCCACGTCTCATGGTAGATCTGATTCCACTCGGCGCGCAGGTCGATGTTGGTTTCAAGATCGCCCATATTCAGCGGCTTGCCGGGTGAGCCGTCGCCGGGCTTCAAATCGTCAGCAGAGGCGATGCTGTAAGAACCCTTGGAGCCATAGAGAACCTTGGATCCATCGAAGGAAACTTCGAAAGCCGTCAGATCAGAAAGTACGGACTCAGTCTTTCGCTTCTCGAGTGTGAACTTCCAGATGGCGCGGATCGGCGCGCTCTCGCCTTCACCGGATGGCCGGCCGACGGGCGAAGTCTCAGCGAGAAAAATTACGCCGGTTTTTCCGGCTGCCAGGCCTGCATAATTGCGCGCAGGAATCGGCAACGAGAGAATGCGGTCTCCAATTTTATCGAGATCGATTTTGACTTCTACAGGCTTGTCCTTATCCGCATCTTTTTTGTCTGCGTCTTTCTTGTCCGCATCTTTTTTGTCAGAGTCTTTTTTGTCTTCCTTTTTAGTGTCGTCTTTCTTGTCGTCCTTTTTGTCCGCATCTTTTACTTTTTCGGCGTCGCTCTCGGGCGGAACGGGCGAAGCACCGTCCTTGGTGAGAACCACAACATAAGGCGCGCTGGTCTGCGCGCGGTCGAGCGAAGAGAGGTCAATGCCGGCGCTTGATGGGCCGTCATCGGTCGAAGCCAGGAAGTAGAGATACTTGCCATTCGGATCGAAAACTGGACTGAAGGCGTCGCTCATTCCATCGGTGACCTGCGTGGATTTGTGCGTCTCCATCGAGTAAAGGAAGATGGCGCGCAAGCCGTTGTCGAGATCGCGGTTGTAAACGAGCCACTTTGAATCCGGCGACCAGGATTGGTTGAAGCTGTAACCAAATCCGCTGTAGGTTCCGGAGTCAATCAGAACCGGCTTGCCTGCCGGTACGTCGACCATCAGCAGGTGCTGATGCACATCCGTATAGGCAATGTGTTTTGAATCCGCCGACCAGGTTGGCCCGTAGAAAAACGAAGGATTGGGCCCGAGGTCAATCACCGTCGGCTCCTTAAATCCGTTTTGCTCGTGGAGATAAAGTTGATACTCTCCCGAGGCATCGGAGAAGTATGCGATTGTCTTGCCGTCGGGGCTCCAGCTTGGATCGCGCTCGGCAACCCCGGGGGTGTTGGTCAGATTGCGCGTGTCTCCCTTTTCGCCCGGGACTGTGAAGATCTCCGCGTGAGCTTCAACAACTGCGCGTGCACCGGTGGGCGAAAGCGCAATGTTGTGAATTTCTTCGGGGCCGAGTGTGATGCGATGCGGCTCAAGATTAGCGAGCTCGCCGTGAATCTGAATCGAGACCGGCAGGTCAGTACCCTTGATGGGGTCAACCATGTGAATGGAGCCGAACTGCTCAACAACGAGCATCGGCGGCTCATTGGCTGGGCCTGCGGAGATGCTTTTCAGATCGAAGCTGTGATTTTCATAAACTTTCGAAACCTGTTGACTCTTTGTATCGTAGCGCCAGAGCGAAACCGGACCGGCATTCTTGCCCGTGGCTTCGCGGTCAGAGAGGAAGTAAATCTGGTCGCCGACCCAGACCGGGTTTGAATCATTCGAGTTCTCGCGCGGAACCTTGATCAGATCCAGCGTCTTCAGATTGACAATCCAGATTGGGCTCGTCTGGCCGCCGACGTAACGCTTCCATGCCGGTTGCCACTTAGTGAAGGGCTCATAGGCGATTGATGCACCATCGGGCGAGTAGGATCCCTCATAAGCTTCAGGCAGCGGCAGTTCTACGGGGACAGAGGAGCCATCAGCATGAACGCGGAAGAGCCGCTGGAAATGTCGTGGGCTGGTGATGTATGAGGCAATCAGCAAATCTTTGCCATCGGGACTCCATTGCACAATGCGTCCACCTGCGGGGTGCCAGGTGATGCGGTGTGGCACGCCACCATTTGCGGAGACAATGTAGACATCGTTGCCACCGTTGACATTGGCGGAGTAGGCAATATCTGAGCCGTCAGGAGAAAAAACCGGCCCGGCAGTCACATGGCCGATGTTGGTCAAACGCGTGGCCACGCCACCCTGGCGGCTGACCGTCCAAATATCGTCGGCATAGCGGAAGGCGATTTTGTCATGGCTGAGCGCGGGGAAGCGGAGCAGCAAGGGAGCCTGGGCAGAAAGTGTGGGCAAGGCAAGGGTGAACAGTATGGCAAGCGCAACAAGCGCAAATGCTCCGCGACGCAACTGAGTGAGCATGGATCCTCCGAGTAAGGTTGGAATCTACTGGCTTTATTTCATACGCACTAATAGTACGACTCCCAGACGGCCCTTGTTCCTGAATTTGAGGAGTTTTTTGTCGATTTTGGCATGTCAACCGCAGCGCAAGCAGACCAACAGGCATTGCATAGGGCAATATAGAAAATAAAAATTCTGAAGGAAAACACCTCTCATCGCAACCACTTGAGGGAACTTTCACGCCTTGACGCGCGTATTCTAGAGAGACAGCCGCAAAGCTGATGTACAGTCATGTGTAAGAGGAGATGAAGGGGCGAAAGCACCCTCTCCATATAGTTAAGCTGCCAACTTCGGGAGACGCCGTCAGATGAAATTCAGAGAGGGTTTAAAACTCGCGCTGCAGGCTCTCTGGGCAAACAAGCTGCGCTCCATTCTGACTCTGATCGGAATGACGATCAGCGTAGCCTCTGTCATCATGGTCATCACGCTGGTGCAGGGCGCGGATAAATACGTCAGCACCAAGCTCACCGGTTACGGCGCAGATGTTTTCACAGTCACGCGCATGCCCGGTGTCATCATGACAGCAGAAGAGTGGATGAAGTTCCAAAAGCGTAAAATTTTGCACGTTGATGATTACGAGGCCATTCAAACGGGATGTACAGACTGCTCCGAGGTGGGCATTTATTTTGGCAAGAATACCAATGTTCATGCCAATGGCCACTCTGCCACTGATGTTGAAGTGCGCGGCTTCAGCGAGAGCATGTTTTCGCTGCAGAACATCAATGTTGCCGAGGGTCGCGCGCTGACCCAGGCTGATATTGATCACGGAACGCATAATGCCGTCATCGGCGCAGATATTGTTGACAACATCATGACCAACGGAGATGCCATCGGCAAAGAGCTTCGCGTCGACGGTGTGCCGTACACAATTGTCGGCGTGGGTGAGCGCATCGGCAAGACGCTGGGGCGCTCCCAGGACAATTGGGTGACCGTCCCGTATACCACCTACCTGCACACATACGGCATCGACAACAACAACTCACCCGACATCTACGCCCGCGCAAAGCCTGGCCCTGACACCATGGAGCGCGCGCAGGATGAGGTGCGCGTTCTGATGCGCTCTCGCCGCCACAATATGGTGGGTCAGCCGGACGATTTTGAGTTGACGACCAATGACACCTTTCTGCAGATCTGGCATCAGATTGCCGGACTCTTCGCCATCGTTGTCGTAGGGCTGGCAGCCATCTCGCTCGTTGTTGGCGGCGTCGTCATTATGAACATCATGCTGGTGAGTGTGAGTGAACGCACGAGAGAGATTGGCGTGCGCAAAGCGCTCGGCGCAAAGCAAAAAGATGTGCGCCTGCAATTTTTGATTGAGAGCACGATTCTGGCTACGATTGGTGGCGCGCTGGGCGTTGCTGGTGGAATAGGTGTCGGACTGCTGATCACGCTGGTCGTTGGTTTTCCGACAGCGGTTTCAATCGGCGCAATTATCCTCGGCATTTTGCTGGCGAGTTCAGTAGGAATTTTCTTCGGCGTTTACCCAGCCACCAAAGCGGCAAAACTTGATCCAATCGTTGCGTTACGCGCGGAAATGTAAAGGCAGAGAGTAATCACTATGGCTCAGGGACAGACTCGCGAATCCGTCAAAATGGCTCTCGATACATTGAGATCGAACAAGCTGCGCTCCGGCTTGACCATTCTCGGCGTCGTCATTGGTGTCAGCACCGTGATCGCAATCTCATCGGTCATCAATGGTCTGAACAACAAAGTCGGCGAGTGGGTCAGCTCGCTTGGCACCAATGTCATATGGGTCTTTCATATGCCGGTGATTGGCGTACGCCCAACAGTCGAACAATTGTCGAGAAAAAAACTCACTGTTGAAGATGCCATTGCCATGCGCTCGCTGCCCCACGTGGTCGCAACCGATGCGGGTAAGCAGTACTCCAAGGGATTTGGCGTTGGCGATGTAGATGTGAAGTACGGCACTAAGAAGGCTTCCGGAACCCTGCTGAATGGAGACCTGGCCACAGTCGCCGACGTCACCGATATGACGCTGGCTCAAGGCCGTATGTACACAGAGGACGATGATGCGCGTGCGGCGCATGTTGTCGTGCTTGGCAGCGATACCAAGGAGACACTCTTCGGCGATGAGCCGGCTATTGGTAAAGAAGTCACGATGCAGACTGGTCTCTACACCGTGATTGGCGTTCTCGATAATCGAAAGCGCGCCTTTGGTGGCGGCAAAAATCCTGATGACAACGCCGTCTATATGCCGATGGGAACATTTCTACAACTACATCCAGAGACCAAGGACACATGGATCAGCGTGAAGTACGACGATCCCAAAAACAAGGAGCTTGTGCAGGAGGAGATTCGCGAACTCTTGCGCATCCGGCGCAAAGTGCATGTGCAGGACAATGACAACTTTGAGATATTTGGACCAGAATCACTTTCAAAACTATGGGACCAAATTACCGGCGGTCTCGTGCTCTTCATGATCGCCGTATCAAGTGTGGGATTGATGGTCGGCGGAATTGGCGTTATGAACATTATGCTTGTTTCGGTTACCGAGCGAACGCGTGAGATCGGCGTACGCAAGGCCATCGGCGCTACGCGACAGATGATTCTGACGCAGTTCACTGTAGAAGCGGTTACACTGTGCGCGGTCGGCGGAGTTCTTGGCGTGACTGTGGGCGCGGTGCTGACGTGGATTATCTACTTCCTGCCTATTGGATTGCCGGCAACACTCTCAACGAAATGGGTGCTGACTGGTCTTGGAGTTTCATGTCTCATTGGTCTGGTCTTTGGAATTTATCCTGCGTGGAAGGCCTCAACGCTCGATCCGATTGAAGCGCTGCGCTACGAGTAAAACAGCGGTTGCAACCCAGCTCAGCAATAAGCTGTAAAGCGGCGCCCTGTTGCAAGGTACTGATGTGAAGCGCAATGAAACACAAAGTGATGGATTCAAGATTGAGTTCTCACGCCGACACAGAGGGCTGCGATTAATCAGGAGTGATTGTGCAGGAATTAAAACTCCTGCCTTCCTCCGCCAAAGAAAACTCTTACATCTCTGAAGGCATGAAAATCACATGCGTCTTCTTATACTTTTTCTGTGAGCGCTTCCGTTTGCTTGCTCATTTTTGCGGTGCGTTCAATTTTGTCCCAGTTGAATGGCTTGCCGTCGATCGCGCGCTTGAGCGTCTTGAAGAGAACAATCGAGAACAACTGGCGATAGGCAAACCTCTGCAGCCAGATGTGGAAGAGCAGCCAGCGATCGCCTTTATTCGCAGGATGTCTGCGCTCCAGACTGAAGGCGACAGTTGAAGTCACAAAGTCAATCACCAGGAAGGTGAGGAAGTAGACGAGCAGCTTGTCAAAGCTCGCCGCAGATGCGGCAGCGGGATGATAGTGGAGGTCAATGAAATATTTGATGACGCCGAAGATGAACATGATGTCAATGAACGGCGAAACCAGCGGCAGCAGCATCTGGAAGACGAGAATATTCGGCAGCGCAAAGAAGCCCATCGCCTTGTTCTTCGTGAACGCCGCACGATGCTTCCAGATCGCCTGCAGCGTTCCAAAGGACCAGCGGAAGCGTTGGCGCATGAGACCCTTCGCATCGATGGGAGCTTCAGTAAAGGCGAGCGAGCGGTCCTCGTAGATGACCTTGTAGCCATGCTCGAGGAGGTTCATTGTGAGGTCAGCGTCTTCGGCGACGGTGTTGATCGGGTACCCATCGGCAGCCTTCACCGCCGCAGTGCGCCACGCTCCGATGGCACCGGGCACAACTGTGACGACGTGGAAGAGATCGAGCGCACGGCGTTCGAAGTTCTGGCTCGTGATGTACTCGAGAGCCTGCCAGCGCGTCCACAGGTTCACGCGGTTGCCAACCTTCGCGTTGCCGGCAACAGCGCCGATGAGCGGGTCAGCAAAGTGCGGCAGCAGCTTTGAGACTGCATCCGATGCGATGACCGTGTCCGCGTCGATGCCGACGTAAATTTCTTCGGTTACGTATTTGAGAGCGTTGTTGAGCGCGGCTGCTTTGCCGCCGTTGGGTTCGGAGATGATCACGACGCGACCTGCGGCAATCTCCTGAGCGTATGCATCACGCGCGACTTCAGCGGTGCGGTCCGTCGATCCATCGTCAATTACGAGCACTCTCAAGTTTGGGCAATCCGAGTTAAGCACCGAGCGGATGGTGCGCACGATGACCTTCTCCTCGTTGTATGCAGGCACCAACACGGCGACACCGGGATGATAATCCGAAGCAGCGTGTGATGGGTTTCCGCGGACGCGGTCGATGATGGCGAAGAGTCCGATGATGATGAGTCGCGCGCTCATCAGAACATCGCCGACGAAGAAGACCATCACGATGAACTTGCCCAGAAGCGCGATGGCCGTGAAGGCGATGGAGTCGGGTAAGGCGCTCAGGTATTGACCGAAGGTGAGTTTGGGCATTACTTCGGCTGTTGTCTTGCCCATCAGCGCTGAGACGGGAACAATCTCATATCCATGCGCGCGCAGCGAGTCAATGAGCACCGGCAGCGCAGCAACAGTTGCCGAGCGATCGCCGCCGCCATCGTGCAGCAGGATGATGCTGCCGCGCGACCATGCTTTGCTCGGGCTCTGCATATTGTGCAGCGTGTCGAGGACGCCTTGTGTAATCTGCTCGGGGGACTTGCGGTTGCGCTCGTCCCAGTCGTCGGTGTCAATCTTGTTGCCGATGATGATGTAACCCTGGCGCTCAATGATCTCCACGGGAGCTGCCTGATCGTCGGTGGCCGGTTCCTGATCAATAGAGTAGGGCGGCCGGAAGTAGAGAGGCTGCGCGCCCAGCTTGCTGGCAAAAAGCCGCTCGGTGAGCTTGAGCTCGATGTCGAGTTGCCGGGTTGAGATGTCGCTGATGTCCGGATGCGTGTAAGTGTGATTGCCAATCTCGTTGCCTTCGAGATAGACGCGCTGCATGATACCGACATTCTCTGATGCGGAGCCGCCAATCATAAAGAATGTGCCCTTGACGTTTTTTTGCTTCAGAACATCGAGGATCTTCGGAGTCCATTTGGGGTCGGGACCATCGTCAAAGGAAAGCGCGACACGTTTGGGATCGTATCCATATTGGGTAACGATGTAGCCGCGCGGGTAAACATCCATGTGCTCGTCTTCAATGAGCTTGAGGCGCGCGTCAGGCTCGTCGGGGTCAACCTGGACGGTGCGCTTTCCGGATTGGGGAGTGCCGGTGACGCGCAAAATGTCGCCGTAGCCCTCGTTGTCGACATCGTGGCCGGGCTGAACATTGCCGAGTGCGTAGAGAGACTCAGGAGCGCTGGGGTGATCCCAGATGTTCCAAAGACTGCGGTCTTCTTCGCCGAGCCGCCACAATGCAAAAGTCTGCAAACCGAGAGCACGCGCGGCGCGCATTTCGTTGAGCATGGTGACGCCATCCAGAAACCAGACGACGTGGCGCTCGTGACGGTCTTCATCAATGTATTCAAAGTGAGGATTGAGGCTGTTGTAATCGAGATCTAGATCGGCATCGGCATCGCTGGCACGCTGCCATGCGTCGGCGACTGGAAGGTCACTGGTATCAATGACGCGCGGCTTGGGGTGATGACGATCCTTAGGGTCAGGAACGGAGAGAGTCCAATCATAGGCGTAGTTGCCTACGGCACAGATGATCTTCTCGCGTGGGATGGACTTGAGGACGCGCTTGAGATTGTCAACGAACCAGGTTTGGCTAGCGATGGGGCCCGGTGCGCTCTCGACTTCGTGCTCGTCGTAGTTCATCAGGACAACGCCGTCGGAGTTGGCGGCCATGATTTTGAGTTCATCGGAATCAGTGAGTGCGGCGGTGTTAATGTACAGGCGCAGGTTGCGCGCGTGGAGTGCGGGATAGAGCTCCTGAATTAAAGAGAGGTAGCTGGAGTCCGCATCATCATTCAGGTTCTCAATATCGAGCGCGAGTCCATGGTAGCTGGGGAAAGCAGAAAAGAAATGCAGTATCTGCAGGCTAAGATTTTGCCGGTTGGCAGGATCCTTGATCCATGTGCCGAGCGCGGGATCGAAGGTTTGCTGCTTGGGATTGAAATTGCTCAGCAGCGGAAAGATTTCCGTATCGACCTTCTGCGTCTGAATCACATGCTTGATTTTTTCCAGCTCGTCGGGGTCGTGCGCGGAGTTGCCTTCGAAGATGGGGTAATCGTGACCATCAAGCGTGCTGCCGCGCAGGATGCCGTCGGGAGCATCTACGTGCAGCCATGCCGGAAAGAGCAGATCGATCTGGCGCACGTGCTCCTTGAAGGAGGAGTAGCTGGTGGCGTCGTAAGGAACGTAGTAAGCCGCGCGCAGGCCTTCACCGGTGTTGAGGGGGACCTCAGAGGGTTTGCGGTTGGTTTTCCGGTGCGACGGATGCTTGGTCTGCGTGGTGTGCAGGTCGGCCGATTTGTCGCGCAGAGCTTTGTAATTGTGTTGCGGCGTAGGCAACAGCAACTCGGGAAGATTCTGCCCGCGCAGGACATTGAAGATGAAGGCGGCGAGAACAAAAGTAAAAAGCAGCGCCGAAATATCAATGATGCGCCGGAGACGCTTCCAGCGCTTTCGATCAGGGTCGTAAAAAATCTGCTTATGAATCATATGGGGATGGAATCTTCCTTACTACTCTTTAGTTTAGATGGTTGCGATGGGGATGTGGAAATGAGTGAGGTGAATTGATTGTCTGGAATAAGGGACTGGAGCTTAGGGGGCAGCGCTACTGGGTTGGTTTGAATTGATCCGCGAATCAAAGCTATCCGTAGATAGATGATTGAACTGCGCATGCGGGTCAATGAGTAAACCATCTGGGCCAGTATTTTTTTGTACTACGCAGTCTATAACCTCTCGCGTATGAAGCCCTCGGAGAATGCGCTCTGGCAACCCAAGAGTAACTGCTTTGGAGTTCAACTTCATTACCAGTCTCGTGCTGATTCAGGGCTCAACTAAAGTTTAAGAGGTGCCCGAAGCTGCAGCGCGCGTGATGAATCTGCCAAATTGCGGTGGCGTTGCGATGGAGCTAGTCGTCCCGATAAAGGAATTGAAACTCAGCCAGTACATTGCACAGATGAATTTGACTGCTGCTGCGGACAGCTTTGCCTTCCCGCATTTTACCTGCGGTCAAAGATGCACAGACAACGCCAACTGCGCTGGCCGAGGCTACTCAATGAGAGCTGCACTCTGGTAATTTCTTACTATGAGAGAGCGCGTGATATGGTTTGACCATCAGCAAGTGGAGGCTCGAAGCGCGTGCGTGTACTGGTTACTGGCGGTAGTGGTTATATAGGCTCTTGTGCAGTGCGTCATCTGGCTGAAGCGGGTCATCAAGTTCTCATCCTCGACAATCTCTCCACCGGACACGCCAGCCTCTCAAAGGGCTTTGAGCTCATTGAAGGCGACATCTCAGACAGTGTACTGGTTGCGCGCTGCCTCGAGCGCTCTGATGCCGTGATGCACTTTGCCGCATCGGCATATGTTGGCGAGTCTGTCACCGACCCGCGCAAATATTACTCCAACAATATTGAATCCGGACTCGCGCTTCTCGATGCAGTACTTGCAAGCCCTGTGCGCATCTTTGTCTTTTCCTCAAGCTGTGCAGTCTATGGCGTTCCTGCTTCGCTGCCAATCACGGAGTCTCTGCCCAAAGATCCAATCAATCCATACGGCGATACCAAACTCGCATTCGAACGAATTCTCACCGCTTACTCCGTCGCGTATGGTCTTCGCTCCGTAGCGCTGCGTTATTTCAATGCGGCAGGCGCACATGCATCAGGCACTGTCGGCGAAATGCACGAGCCGGAGACTCATTTACTGCCGCTTGCATTGCGAGCCGCGCTCGGCACAGCGCCTCCACTCAAGGTCTTCGGAACGCACTTCAACACGCCCGACGGAACCTGCATTCGCGATTATATTCACGTCAGTGATTTGGCTTCCGCGCACATCAAGGCTCTCGAATACCTGGCCGCGGGCGGAGAATCGACCGCGCTCAATCTCGGAACGGGGCACGGCAGTTCAATACGTGAGATTATCAAGCTGGTTGAAGAGATAACCGGCCGCACTCTACCGCACGAATTTGTTGATGCCCGCCCGGGCGACCCACCGGCGCTCTTTGCGTCACCAGAAAAGGCCCGCGAGATACTGGGCTGGCAATCTGTGCATGACCTGCGCAGTATCTTGACGAGCGCATTAATGTGGGAGGAGAAAAAACGGAAAAACTAGAAAATACTCCAATCATTACAGGAAATAACCGGCTTATTTACCAAACGCTACTAATGACGAATAAGTGCTTTAATCTATGTTCTGCCTGCTTAACTCATCGGTCAATGAGGGGACCTTGCGAATAAATGTGGTCTGTTTATACGCCCAATCTGCTAGTAAGTGACCCTGCATCTGGGATAACGCATTCAACCGTTAAAGCTACTGAATCCATACTCTATGCACATTATCCAGTATTCTGTATTTTCATTTTTACATCAATTTTTTAGTTCTAAATATAGAATTTCCCTGTTACGATGTACCCACCCAATTCTGTCTGCTTTTTTAAACACGATGGACAGAAGAATGATTTTCACTCAATACTCTGCGCAGGTTTCTAAATTGTGAAGCCTGGGTTAATGATCGATTTCCAGAAGGAATCAGCTATCAGGAGGCTATGAAAGACATGTTGCATAGAATCTTTGCTCACATCTCACCCGAGACGCCCAAGAGCGCCTCACGGCCGCGTGCATTTACGGCGCTACTGCTTACCATGGCAGTCCTTCTCGGACTCTCAGCAAGCTGCGTTGCGAATGCCAAAACCAAAACAGCAAACCCAGCCGCAACCACAGGTTTGTCGCAACTGGGTTCATTGCATGTCAAGAACCAACAAAACTTCTCGCCCCGTGTGCCTCTTGCATCAGCCCCGAAGGCAGCGCAAATGAGAGTCCACCCGAGTGCATCGGGTATTTCTGCCGCATTTACGGATTTTTCATACTATCCGTCCTTCAACTCGAATGCTTTTACAGAGCCTTTTGGTGTTGCCGTTGATACTGCTGGCAACGTCTATGTTGCCGACGCTGGGGCGAAGACCGTATACATTGAAACCCCCAAAGCTGGTGCTGCTGGCGGATATACCCAGACCGTCGTAGCAACGGGATTCAGCTTTATCTATGGCATCAACGTGGACTCCTATATGAATGTCTACGTGGATGATTACGGCACCGGTACGCTCTACATCGAGAAGCCGAACGGTGATGGCACATACACCCAGGGTATTGTGGATGCAACCCTTGGCGAGCCTCTTGCCAACGTCGTAGACAGCTACGGCGACGTCTATGTTGCCGATGGACCCTATGGCGTGATCGAAGAATACAATAACGGCAATGGCACATACACCGCCTACCAGATTGACGCTGGTGATTTTGTTTCTCCCAACGCAATTGCCCTGGATACCTATGGAAACCTCTATGTTGGCGACTACATCTACACCGCAGCTTCGCCATATAGCATCCTGTATTCGTTGACCTCTTTCAGTTACGGCAGCAGCAACTTCAGTGCGCCGAATCAAATCTCAAACAACCTCTACGGTGTTTCCGGAGTCGGCGTCACCAGCAACGGTACACTGTACGTCGCTGATACTGGTCTAGGCAAAGTTCCTTCGGTCCTGTATACGTTTATTCCCACGGCGCAGGGTACCTACAACCAGTTCTTCCTCTCTGACAACGTCTATTTAGCACTTGGTATTGCCATTGATTCACTGGGAAATGTCTACACTTCGGATGTCTCCGGTGCAGACGTACTCGAAATCAGCGACAACTTCGGTGCGGTACAAGTTGGTATGGCCAACAGCGCCAACAACTATGTGACCGCCAACTTCATGCTTGGTGGCACGGGCACCATCGCTTCTACTCTAACTGTGCAAACCGAAGGCAGCAACGATATTGCCTTTACCGATTCCGGTCTCGGCAACTGCGCAGGAGCCGTAGTTCCCACCGTTACATACTGCTCGGCAGTCATTCAGTTTGCACCGACTACCCCTGGTGTCACCACGGGTAACATTGCACTGTTTGATTCACTCGGCAACTACATCACCTTCACGCCCTCCTTCTCGGGCACCGGCATTGCACCACGCGCCAGCTATTTACCGGGCACTTGGAGCTATATCTACAACGGCGGCGCCTTGGGTATCCCGTACAAAAACTTTGCCAAGGATCGTACCAAGTTGCATGAGAAGATCCCGCAGCAGGCAATGACCGCTTTCAAGGGTCTGAATTTCTCGGGTTCAAAAACGTATCCGGGTAATGAGCCAGTGGGCATTGCTGTTGATCCTTCCGGCAACTACTTTGTTGCCGATCCGAATTCATGCCAGATCTTTGCATCCTTCGATGGCGGCGTCACATGGACTACCTTGTCCAATGCTGGCGGCGCGGTCTGCCCCTCGGGTGGTCTCGCTGTCGATGGCAACGGTAACGTCTTCTTCACAGCCTGGGGCGGAGAAGGCGGCGCTTTGATCGTTGTCGATGCCAGGTTCGGCAATCCCGCTACCCTTGGTGCCGCAGCTTACGGGAATCCATACACCGTTGTTTATCAGACCAACACGGGCGATGGATATCTCCACTACGCTAACAACCTGACGGTGGACGCGTATGACAACGTCTACTTCACCGGCTCTGACGACTGTAATGAAGGATGTGACGCTTATGCCTATGTCATACCTGCTGAGGGGTACTTCAACGGCTCTGATCCATCTGCGGTAAGCCGTCTGAATGGATCATTCAAACTTCTCTCCGGCATTGCAGCGGACAACTACGGTGACATCTTCGTTTCTGACTACTACGGTGGCCAGGTCGTTGAGTACTATGCAGAGTCGAACGGCACTTACAGTAAGTACTCGATTGCTCGTGGCCTCGATACGCCATCAGCTCTCACTCTGACTGCTGCCAGCGATCTCTTCATCGTTGACTCGGGCGACGATACGGGCGTCTCTGCTCTCTACCTCGGCACCTCGAACGGTCTCTGCTGTGGCGCTTCTTACGGCTATAATCTGACTCCGCTCGCACTCAGCTCTTACTACATAAATGGTGATGCCTACTTCTGGGATTTCACCATCGACCAGAACAACAACTTCTACCTCACCGATGCTGGTTACTGGGGCGGTCTGATCACTCAGATCGACGTCAACGACCCGCCATCGCTCAGCTTTGCCACAACGGATGTGGGTCTGATCAGCACTGACAGCCCTGAGACCGTCTTCCTGACGAACACGGGTAACGACAAACTGGTTCTGCCGGCACCGGCGAGCGGCTTCAATCCAAGCATCTCACCGAGCTTCTTGTTGAACTCAGGCTCCTTCTCGTACTTCCCAGGCGGACAGCTTCCAGCAATGGATTGCCCGCTGATCTCCTCGGGCGGCACAAACGCTAACGTCAATTGGGATAGCGCCTGTGCACTTCCTGTAAGCTTCGCGCCGCTGGTTGCAGGCTCAATCTCAGGCACGCTAGTCGTCACCAACAACTCGCTCTACGGCAGTTCGGCAGTACCACTGGCCAAGGGTGCAACACACACAGTCAAGGGTCATGCCAATCTGGAACTAACCAAGGACGGCAAGCTGGCCAAGAACGCGCATCCGATGAGTTCAACCTCAACCGCGCAGACAATCAACCTGAGCGGTACTGGTGTTGACTACTTCAGCATCACGTTCACGGTGACTAATAGTGGCACAGTGCCTCCAGTCGTCAAGGCTGGTGGCTCGCTCGACTTGAGCTTCGTTGTGGCGCCAACTTCGCCTGCAACGTACTTCCCACTACCTGTCGTGATGACCGCCTACGGTGGTCCTCAGGGCACCAGCTACACCTTCAACCCGTCGGTGGTTCCTGCTGGTGCGGGTTCAACAACGGTAGTATTGACCATCAACATTCCGATAGACTACGTGGCGAAGAACGACGCGCCCGCAGTACCGGGACAAAATGGCGGAACGAATATCCCGGTTGCTCCACTCGCACTTGCATTGCTTCTCCTGCCGATGGCAGGCAAGCTGCGCAAGACCGGCAAGCGGATGAGCCGCATGGTTGCAATGCTGTTGTTGGCGATTGCCGGAATCACGGCAACAGCCACGTTGATCGGTTGCGGCGCCAACAAGGCTGCCGTTTACCAGATCACGGTAGTCGGCACGGCTGGCGCCCTGAGCAACTCGTCTTCGTTCGACATCACCGTTGCGGGTCGGTAACTAAACAAGCAGTACCAACCGGAACGGCCCCTCCTGTTTGGAGGGGCCGTTCTGCGTTTTTGGGGAATTTTATTTGGACAAACTGTATTGAATTTGCACTAAAAAGCAACAGGGCGAGGATCTCTCCAGGCCCTGTTGCTTTAAGAGAGGATTCTGCCAGAATCCGGCTTATGACTACAGCGGTTGAACGTCCTCTGCCTGCCAGCCCTTCGGTCCCTTGACTACGTTGAACTGGACCGCCTGACCTTCTTGCAGGCTCTTGAAGCCATTTGCGTTGATCGCCGAGTAGTGCACGAACACGTCCTCGCCATTCTGACGCGAGATAAAGCCAAAGCCTTTCGCGTCATTGAACCACTTCACTGTACCTTGTTCCATTTTGAATCGTACATCCTGACATTGATTTTGCGCTGGAGGAATCGGAGCGAACACTGGCAGAATCTTGCTCGGGTTGGGCGAGGTACTGCTCATGCCCGGTTCATTTCTAACGCTGACGAAAGTTTACCATTTGAAATGTAATTTTGTGCATCGTTTCTTACGCAAATTCCATACTTCCAGTGATCTTTTCCTACTTTCTTACTGAATGAAATTTCTGTTGCAAGTTGATTGTGATACTGTGAAAATCGTCATGAAATCGCAGATTCCAGACCCCGTCCCCGGACTTTTACAGCAGGCATTGGTAGAGCTTGAGGCAGAATTCGCCTCACTGCCTGCCTATGCTCCTGCCTATGATGCCGGCGATTCTGCATCTGCTCAGTTGCTTTCTGAAGTGGCCTTGCGGCTCGGGGATAATTACCCCTACTTTCACCCGCTCTACGCCGGTCAGATGCTGAAGCCGCCGCATCCTGTTGCGCGTGCCGCCTACGCGTTGGCAATGAAGCTCAACCCTAATAATCACGCACGTGATGGCGGCCGTGCCAGCTCCGCGATGGAGATTGAAGCGGTTCGAGAAATTGCCGCAATGTTTGGCTGGAAGGAGTTCCTCGGCCATCTGACCTCCGGCGGGACTTTCGCCAATTTGGAGGCGCTCTGGGTAGCTGGGCAGCAACGACCCGGTCAGCGCATCGTCGCCAGCTCTCAAGCGCATTACACGCACCAGCGCATTTCCGCAGTGCTTGGGCTGCACTTCAACTCTGTTGCCACGGACAAGCGTGGGTGCCTGGATCTGAATGCGCTTGAAGACGAACTCAAGGCGGGCGATGTGGGAACAGTTGTTGCGACGCTGGGCACAACTGCCATCGGCGCCGTCGATCCACTCGATCAGATTCTTGTGCTGCAATCGCGTTACAACTTTCGCATTCATGTGGATGCGGCTTATGGTGGCTACTTCAAGCTCATCCCTGAAGCCCTCGATGAACCAGCGCGCCGCGCCTTTGCCGTGATCGATCGCGCCGATTCGATTGTCATTGACCCGCACAAGCATGGCCTTCAGCCCTACGGCTGTGGTTGCATACTTTTTCGCTCGCCTGAGGTGGGCCGCTTCTACAAACACGATTCGCCTTACACTTACTTCACTTCAAGCGAACTTCACCTGGGCGAGATCAGCCTTGAGTGCTCGCGTGCCGGCGCATCTGCGGTAGCGCTCTGGGCCACGCAACGACTACTGCCGCTTGTGCCAGGAGGAAAATTTGCCGCTGGATTGAAAGCTGGCCGCGCTGCCGCACTCGAGCTGGATTCACGCCTTCGCAAGGATGAGCGATTCACTGCGCTTGCAACCGGCAAGCCGGAGCTCGACATTGTGGTCTGGAAGTTACGCGATGAGAATTCAGAGCGAGCGAGTATGCTTGCACAAAAGATTTTCGATCTCGCAGCCGAACGCAATCTTCATCTCGCACTCGTCAAACTTCCACGCGACTGGTTTGATCCCTCTGGAAATGACGAGCATATTACCTGTCTGCGCAGCGTGCTCATGAAGCCCGAGCATCTGGAATGGATTGATCGAATCTGTGAAATACTCACGGGCGCCACTGACGCGGCGTTCGACGCAAAGAAAGGCTGAATACCATGCTTGACCCGAAGCACATTCGCACACTTCACAAAAATCGCACAGGCAACGAGCCCGCACTCTTTCTAGCACCCGGCCGCGTCAACATCATCGGCGAGCACACGGATTACGCTGAAGGCTTTGTTCTGCCCGCTGCCATTGAATTTGCGACTTATACCGCAATCTCGCCACGTGCTGATGGAAAAATTACAATTTACTCTGAGAATTTCAACGAAGAGAAGGTCTTTGACGCGGCCACTCTTCCCTCCAAAGGCAGTGGCCACTGGAGCGACTATCCACTCGGCGTAGTTGCAATCTTTGCCGGTGAGGGTCACACCATCCCCGGCTTTGCGCTCACCATCGCTGGCGATGTTCCCCTTGGCTCCGGGCTTTCAAGCTCTGCTTCTGTAGAGATAGCCACTGCGCTCGCGCTGAGTTCGCTTCTCGGCATTGATTACACGCGGCCCAAACTCGCACGACTCTGCCAGCGCGCAGAAAATGAATTCGTTGGCGCCAACTGCGGCATCATGGATCAGTTTATTTCTGCCAATGCTGAGGCCAATCACGCACTGCTGCTTGATTGCCGCGATTTGAGTTTTCGTTATGCGCCAATTCCTGATGGCGTTGCGCTCATCATCGCAAACACAATGGTGCGTCACTCCGTTGCAGGCGGTGAGTACACAAGCCGCCGCGCCGAAGTGGAAGAAGCTTGCGCCGTCATCGCGCGCCATCGGAGCGGGGTGCGCTTTCTCCGCGACGCAACGCTTGATGATCTCGCCCAATGGGGCAGCGAGATGAGTCCCAATGCTCTCAAGCGCGGCCGTCACGTCATCGGTGAAAATCTGCGCACCGTTGCCGCTGCCGATGCACTCACCAATGGCAATCTCGCTGAACTCGGTCGCCTCATGGCCGAAGCACACAAAAGTTACAGTGAGGATTTTGAGGCGAGCTGCACTGAGGCCGACACGATGGTTGCGCTTGCCAACAAAATTCCCGGGCTCATTGGTGCGCGCTTGACGGGTGGTGGATTCGGAGGCTGCACTGTGAATCTTGTTGAAGAAGCACAGGCCGAAAATTTTGCAGCACAACTTAAAGAGCATTACAAAAACACAACTGGTATAACGCCGGAGATCCACCGCACCAAGGCCGCTGGTGGCGCGCATAGAATTGATTGAAGAGATTTCGTTGTGACTAACATATTTTAAGTGACATTCCGCAATGAGAATTTTTGTTCCAAAAATGTAGCAATTGAACTGACTTTTACGATTTCTACACGCAAAAAATTCTCCTCTTGCTAAAATAGTAAAGATAGCGCAAATGGCAGGTTTTTTGCGCACGGAATCCTTAAACCCGGAAAGTTGAAATGAGCGAAAATCAGTCCAAACCATTCTCTTACGAGATATTCCCTCAATGTGGCATAGTCGCCTACTTCTCCATGGAGATTGCGATCGACCCCAAGATGCCAACGTACTCGGGCGGTCTCGGCGTTCTCGCCGGCGATACACTGCGCTCGGCCGCTGATCTTGGAGTTCCTCTGGTTGCATTTACGCTCGCTCACCGCCAGGGATATTTTCAACAGGTACTGGACAGCAATGGAGTTCAGAGCGAGCAATCGCAACCCTGGAATCCTGCTGACAGACTCAAGGAGATCCCGGTTCGCGTCACAGTTTCAATTGAAGACCGTGTCGTCACTGTGCGTGCATGGCGTTATGATGTTGTCGGCCGCTACGGTCATATTGTGCCAATTTTCTTGCTTGATACGGACCTTGACGGTAACACGGCATGGGATCGCGGCTTGACCGACCATCTTTACGGTGGCGATTCAAACTATCGTCTTCAGCAGGAAATTATTCTGGGCATGGGTGGCGTTCGTATTCTCAACGCGCTCGGATTGACGACCAACGTCTACCACATGAACGAAGGTCACGCGGCGCTGCTGACGCTTGCATTGCTTGAGAGCCAACTCGGTGGAGGACCCGCACTGCCAATCACAGAATCCGATGTCGCCGCTGTGCAAGCCAAGTGCGTTTTCACTACGCATACGCCGGTTCCAGCCGGGCATGATCGCTTCTCAACCGAGCAGGCCATACGCATTCTGGGCGGCGAGCGCACGGCGCGCCTTGAAAAACTCGATTGCATCACGGATGGATTTCTGAATATGACCACTATGGCTCTGCGCTTCTCGCGCTACGCCAATGGTGTCGCGTTGAAGCATGGTGCAGTTTCGCGCGCGATGTTCCCGAAAAATAATATCGACTCCATCACCAACGGTGTGCATGCGCCAACGTGGCTCAGCGAGCCAATGCAGAATCTCTTCGACAAGCACATCCCGGCATGGCGGCGCGACAATCTCTACCTTCGCAACGCGATCGATCTTCCTGTAGCGGAGCTGATCGACGTACACGATCAGGCCAAGCAGACGCTCTTTACCGAGATCGCCACTGTCACCGGCAAGGTTCTCAATCCCAATGTGCTGACCCTCGGCTTTGCGCGCCGCGCCGCAACTTACAAGCGCGCTGACCTGCTCTTCACTGATCCGCAGCGACTGGCAGAGATTGCGCAAGCTGCAGGCGGCCTGCAAATAATCTATGGCGGCAAAGCCCATCCACAGGATCAGCCCGGCAAAGCCATCATCAAGAAAGTCATCGAGACAGCTGCCAAGCTGTCTAATGATTCGCTGCGCATCATCTATCTTGAAAATTACAACTGGGAGCTTGGCGCACTGCTCACAGCGGGCGTTGACGTTTGGGTGAACACGCCACGCCGTCCTTACGAAGCCTCAGGCACCAGCGGCATGAAGGCTGCCCTGAACGGCGTTCCCAGCCTGTCTATTTTAGACGGTTGGTGGATTGAGGGTTGCATTGAAAACGTAACGGGTTGGGCGATTGAAGACGGCGAAGACGATCTCGCCGAAGCTTTTGCGCTCTATCGCAAACTTGAAAGCAGCGTGCTGCCGCTTTACCGCAGCGGCATGGAGAAATGGGCAGAGATTATGCGCACAACCATCGCGCACAACGGCTCCTTCTTCAACACAAATCGCATGGTCAAGCAGTACACGCGCAACTCCTACTACCCTGTACAACTGACGGAAGAGACCAACGTAGTGGAACCGGCTTTTGTAAAAGCAGGGACTAGGGACTGAGGGAACAGGCAATAGAAATACGAGTAGCCAGCATTCAAACAAATGCTGGCTGCTTTTTATTGATGGCTTAAAAATCTCTCATTGTTGCAATGATACTTCTTAGTCCCTCAGTCCCTTAGTCCTTGATTTTCACAACTGCTTGCGCAGATATTCAAAAACAAAGTAGCCGATTAATGCCGCAACGATTGCAATTGTAAAATTTGCTGCCGTGAAGATATTGATCAGCGCCATCAAGAGCGTTTTGCCGTGACCATTTGAAGCGGTGAACTCGCCCATCAGCAGGTTGGAGTAAAAAAGAAAAATAATGAATGTAACTTCAATCAGCGCTCGTCGAAGCGGCGAGATTCCTCTTTTTTTCTCTATGTTGATATCCATATGTGGATTCTATCAAGCAGGACGGTATCTTATGGCAGCCATGGTTTTACAGGTCCCCGCGAGTCATTTCATAAATCCCAGTTCACTCGGTAAAGCTTTCACTGAGGAGCAAGAATGTCTGCGTGTGTACTACTTTTTACCTCATCGGATCGCGTGTCCATGCACATCGCATCTGTTCTATGTAACAGTGTCTGAGTTGAGTTGAGCCGCAAAAAAACCCAACAAAATTGAGGGATTTGGATCTTGCACATACTTCACATTTCAAGCATTTTTGCTCACTGGTTCAACATCACATCTATCTAGATTCTTCCAGTGGTCTTCTGAATAAGAGGCTCTCAATACATACTTCAAGCCCCGGAATTGAGCTGTAATTGTAAGTGGCTCCTATCACCGAGCAGTTTTGCGGTATTATACGTCTATCAATTATGCACTCTAAATTAGGAAGGTAAAAGCCATGCGCAGTTTTTTAACTGTTTCCGGAGTCATCGCGATTGCAGCCGCGAACTGCACATTTATTTCCCACGCTCAAACAGCGCCGTCTCTTCCTGGTTGCGAAGCTGCGCCGGAAGTGCGCAAGACGATCGATGAGAAGCTCGATTACAACCTTCTGGACAAGATGAAATTCACCGAGCGCGTGGCTTATCAACGCCAGGTGCTTGAAGATCTGATGGCTCGCTATCCGCGTGAGATTCAGCCAGTGATGAGTTACGACTTATTGCTACAAGAGAACGCAGCGGAGGAATATGCGGCAGTGCGCGAGCGTTGGGTGAAGGCGGCGAAGGATAATCCCGAGGATCCGCTGGCGCTTGCCATTGCCGGCAAAGCGCTGATTGGGCACAATACACCGGAGGGAATTCGCCTGCTGGAGTTGGCGAGGAACAAGAGCCAAGCGGCTACATTCCCCTGGCCTAGTTTGTATTTGGGGTCGACTTATTCAATGGGTAAGCGTGCGGATTTGAGCAAGACGAAAGAGAATCTTAAAGCGTTCTTTGCGGCATGCCCCGGATCGACGGAGCGTGCGGCGCAGTGGCTGTTGAACAAAGATGAGCAGTTACAGCCCAAGGTGGCAGCGGCACTGCGCGTACGCCTTTCGACAGAGACCGATCCGAAGGTGCTTTTGGTGGGATATGAGACTCTTTGGGGTCTTGAGTTTCGCACCCATTCGCCAACGGAACACGATGCTCTACGCGTGCAGGTTGCCGAGGATCTGAAGAGGCTTGAAACACTGAATCCAAAGGGCGATGCTCAGTGGCGTGATTTCCTGATTACAGGCTACAAACAGAGCGGCGCTACGAAAGAAACCGTGACGGCGATGGAGGATAGTCTGCTTCATGATTTTCCTCACTCTCAACAGGCGTGGCTTATCATGAACAAGCATTGGGACAAAGCCCACCCAAAGCCGGAGGGCGAGACCGACAAGGCAGCGTGGGCAAAATGGAATAAGGAATACCAGGAAACTCTTAAAGGCTGGATCAGCGAATTCACTGAAAGCACTTACTTGCAGCGCTACGCATGGTTCAACACCATTAGTTGGTCCAATGACGGGCTCACGGAGAAAGATGGCATCGCTGCAATGGACTCTTATCTGGATGCAGTCCGTGAATACCAGGAGCCTCGTTGGGGCAGAAGTGACTACACCAGTGCAGCTGAATTTTTGCTAGATAAAAAATGGCAAGTGAGCCGTGCCTTTGAACTGATCAAAGTGTCGCATGAATTATCGGCGAAGGCTCGAGCCACGGATGAGGACTATGACAATGATGACAATCTCACAGATGAAGAACAGAACACTCGCAGAGTTCGTCGAATCCGGCAGCATCAGGAGATTGTGGGGTTGACTCTAAGAGCTGCGATTGAATCTGGTCAAACCGAAGAGGGGTTGAAGTTGAAGGCTGCCGTTGAAGGGCCTGTGCCGACGGAGAAAAAACTGCTGTCGGATTACTGGCTGAATCGCGCGCGGCTTGAAGTGATTGAGAAACACACTCAAGATGCGTTGGCTTATTACCAGTTGGCCTTTATGACGCGAACATCTGAACCGAAGGCCTATGGCGGCAAAGTTGAGGACGAGCTGAGCGATGAGGCCAAGGCGCTTTGGAAGCAGCAGGGCGGGACAGAGATGGCGTATGCGTTGTGGAGTCATCCTGCGGCTGGAGCCGAGTTGGCCAAAGAAGGTCGCTGGGAGAAGGCCACGAAGCAGATTCCGGATTTCGAGCTCTCAGATATGACGGGCAAGACTTGGAAATTGAAAGAGCTGGGCGGCAAGACGCTGCTGATCAATCTGTGGGCTACATGGTGCGGCCCGTGCCAGGCCGAGTTGCCGCATCTTGAGAAGTTGTACGAGAAGGTGAAGGATCGCAAGGATATCCAGATACTCACCTTTGATATTGATGAGGATCTGGGCGTGGTTGCGCCTTTTCTCAAAGAAAAGGGCTACACATTCCCGGTGCTGCCTGCTTACTCAACGGTGGTGAGTTTGCTGGATGGTTATGCGATTCCGCAAAGCTGGCTGGTAGATACGCATGGCGTTTGGCAGTCGACGCAGATTGGATTCGGCGGCGGAAGCGATGCTGACTTTGAGAAAGAGATGCTGGAGCATTTGGATGCGGCGAAGACGGATTGATTGAAGAAGAGTCGCCCGCCAAAAACTGAAAACTGACAACTGTCTCATCAATATCTTTGATTGATACCTTGGCCGGAAATTTTTATCACTGACAAAAATAATTACTTTGCCCGGTATGCAACCTTTTACTCTCAACTGACTCTATATTGGCAAACCGAACTTGCGCGCAAGCGCAGAGAGAGTGCGCACTTCAACGAAGTGCTGCCTCAAGGTTCATCTTGGCTTGTGCAACAGGAGTATAGGCAAATGAGACTTGTGACTAACTGCGCGCTGGCTACGGCGCTTCTTCTATTTACGGCTACTGCCGCCTCTGCGGACCAACTGAAGTCGGACTATGACCACGGGGTAGATTTCTCCAAGTACCATACTTATTCCTGGGGAACTGTAACCGCAGATAACCCATTTTATGTCGAACGCATCAAGAATGATGTGAACGAGTCGCTCCAGGCCAGGGGATGGAAACTGGTTCCGTCCGGCGGAGAAGCGATTATCTTTGCACATGACCGCGTCCATAA
>DAHXOQ010000120.1 GCA_027364815.1 Acidobacteriaceae bacterium
AAGTGGGCGAAACTTTTTTCGAATTGGGAAAAGATTTCCGGCGAGAAACCCATCATGTTCATGGAGACATACTCGTCGCCGGTGAGAGGGATGGTGGTGCCGTCGGGTTCCTGAATAAGAGCATGGTCGCCTTCGCGAATGATTTTGAGGCGCTCGACGATTTCTGCGAGGTAGCCTTTGGCGTTGACGGCACAGACGCCACGCGAGACGGAGCCGTAGTCGGAGAGAGTTTTGCGCAGGACAAAACCGACGAGTACAGGATCGGTGGTGCCGGATTGCCAGTGAGCTGCGAGCGCGCGATAGGAATCGGCACCGTAGAAATCGTCCGCGTTGATGACGGCGAAGGGCGTGTGAATGAGACCGGCGGCGGAGAGTACGGCGTGGGTTGTGCCCCAGGGTTTGGTGCGGCCTTCGGGCGGGGTGAAGGCGCCGGGAAGATTGTTGAGATCCTGGAAGGCGTACTCGACGCCGATGCGATGGGCGAAGCGTGCGGCGATGTGAGAGCGGAAATCGGATTCCATCTCGCGGCGAATAATGAAGACAACTTTGTTGAATCCGGCACGGAGCGCGTCGTAGACGGAGTAGTCGAGGAGGGTTTCGCCGGAGGGGCCCATGGGGTCCATCTGTTTGAGGCCACCGTAGCGGTTGCCCATTCCTGCGGCCATGACTAATAGGGTTGGAGCTGTGGAGTTGGACATTGGTTGAATCACTCTTTCGGCACGGGGCCGGAATTTGGCACTACATGATGATACCCAGCCAGAGGGACTGGAGTCACTGGGTTGGAGTCAGGTCGAGAGTGAGGACTTGAAAGGGTTGTAGATTGAAGGTGTGGGTTTCGTTTGCATCGATTTGAAGTGATGAGTTGGCGGCATCGATTTTCCAGGGTGAATGAGCAGTGAAATGTTTAGTTGAGTCGTCGGGTAATTCGAGTGCATCGCGGAGGCGGAGTTGAAAATTTCTCGGTTGGTCACTGGGATTGCGGAGGACGAGGATTCCTTTTCGCGGTGACCATGAAGCCCAGCCGTAGACTTCGAGCCATGCGGGATTGCCGCCGATCCAGTGTGTGTCTTTGAGCACGTCAGCATTGGCGCGCGACCAATTAGCGGCTTCGGCGAGGTCATCCCAATTTTGGTCAGTGAGGAGACTGGGGGTGATGTACATCTCCTGGAGTTGGGTTCCGGTGCCGAAGTAGGAGCGGATTTCGTTGCGGAAATCGTTGGTGGGATCTTTGCTGAGTTCGCGATGATGCTGGGCGAAGATGAGGCCGTGGAGCATGAGCGAATTGAGAGGATAGAGCGGACCGCCCTGAACGACGCGCTGATAGGTGTCGGCGTCGCGATAGGTGATCCAGCGCTCGCGATATGGGCCGACGCCGGCGATTGCGTCGTCGTCGCCGTCGCGCCAGATGGAGTCGGCGTAGAGACGCCAGAAAGGCGAGGGCCAGGTGCCGGTGGTGAGATTGACGAAGAGGTTGGGACGCGCGGTGCGGAGTTCTCCGATGAGATGGATGGCGGCTGCGAAGTCGCTGTCGAATTGACTGCCTTTGAAGACCGAGTCGACGTTGCCGGTACCATCGAATTTGAATTGATTGATGCCGTAGTTCTTCATCATTCCAAGCGCGACGTCGCGAAAAGCCGCGTAATACTTGGGGCCTGAGAGCGCGTAGCCGTTGGCGATGATCTCGTAACCAGATGCGCGACCAAAAGCGATGCGTTCATCTTTTGGTTTGGAGTAGCCACCCCAGGGGGACATCCAGACGCCGGGGTCAGCTGCGTATTTTTCAGTGGCGATTTTGACATTTTTGAAGCCTTCGGGGAAATCTTTATTGAAGCCCCAGAGGGAGTTGTGATTGTCCCAGCCATCGTCGAAGAGGAAGGAATCGAGTTTGACGTGGCGCTTCTCTACGAGCTCATGGCCGAATTTATTGATGCGGTCGAGTGCGTCTTTTTCGCCGTAAGGCGTGAAGTAGCCGAGGTCGTACCAGGAGTTGTAATGAAGAAAAGTGCGGTATGGATGGGCGCGTTCATTTTCAAGATAGGCGAGAAAGCTGCGACGTAATTGGTTGAGCGGAGCGTAACCGATGACGGCGGAATAAGTGACTTGCCGGCCTCGGTGAAGCGGGAGGTCGCGCTCGATCCATGCGGTGACGCGATCGTTTCGGACTTTGCTCTCCGAGAGTGGGTCTTCAAAACCGAGGAACCAATTGGATGACTTACCGCCGACAATGGGCGAACCTTGTACATTGCCCACGACATTTGCATTGGGGAGCTGGAGATCAATGAGTTTGACTTGCTGAATGGGGAGATCTTTTTCAATTGCATTGATGGTGAGGGATTGGCGGGCGTAGGCGGTTCCATCGAGGAGGATGAGTGACCATGTGGCGTGCAGTTGGCCGTCGGTGCTGACGAGAGGAAAGTCCACGGCGGCGCCATGGGTACGATCGGCGAGGCGTGAGGCGGCAGGATTCGGTTGCAACTCACGTGTGACAACTTCGCCCTTGACGCGCAAGTTGGTTGCGTCAAAGATGGCGCCATCTTTCATCAAAATTGCAAATGGCGATTCGAAATCCATGCTGGAATGCTCGTTAGCGTCGCGAACCTGCATCAGTCCCAGATGCCCATCCTGCAGAAGCACGCTCACTGCAACGGAGTTGTTGTTCAGGTGATATGTGTTACCAATAAGCTTGACCATGGCCGGAGAAGTGACGTTGGGCTGTTTCACCTGCGCGATTGCAAGTTGCGTTGTTGCAAAAAGCATAGAGATGATGGCGCAGATTGCCTTGAGATTCTTCATGAGTTGTACTTTCTTTGAGCTCTTTCAAGATATTTCACTCGAATAGCAGGAGTCCAACTTTAAAAATAGGAGAAGCTGGCACCTATTATTGCGGGGCCGAATCCCCGGCCTACCGCACGAAAGGCAACGGCAACAACAACGGCAGATCCTTCGACTGCACTTCGCTAAGCTTCGCTTCTCTCCGTATGACAGATTATGGGAGGAGCGTTCAATTACCGAGGATGAGGAGATGAATGGTCACGATCAAAAGCAGCGAGTCAGCTTGCGCTACGCGCAAATAGCGGGTGATGGGGAAGGAGGCGAGAAATGCTCAACAATGAGAGAGGAAATGCGCACTTGCGCCGACCTACCTCAAGCCCATAGGCTGTTAACGCGAAGGAGTCTGTGATGATGCGCGTTCCGAATGTTATTCAATCAATCCTGTGGCAGAGAAGTTTGATGCTCGCACTGCCCCTTTGCCTGTTTTTATCTGGCACGAATTTATCTGCGGCACGTGGCGCACAGAAAGATCATCCGGCAGATTCTCAAAAGGGGGCTCAAGTGGAAAGTTCGCAATTCGGATTATTAAATGATGGCAGCAAGGTTGATGCATACACGATTCACAATGCTCACGGCGCCAAAGCAAAGATCATTAGTTACGGCGCAACACTAACGGAGCTTTGGATTCCCGACAAGAGTGGAAAGCTCGACGATGTTGTGCTGGGCTATACGGATTTGAAGGGGTACGAGTCGAACAATCGGACATGGTTTGGGGCAACGGTGGGTCGCGTTGCAAATAGAATCGGCGGCGGCATAATTACTGTCGATGGAAAAGAGTATTCGCTGGAGAAGAATGATGGCGGGAACACGCTGCACAGCGGATCCGTTGGGTTGAGTCATGTGGTTTGGAGCGCTCAGCCTGTGCACGAGCATGGCGTGAGCGGGGTGCGATTCAGTTACACGAGCAAAGATGGCGAGGGCGGATTTCCGGGTACGCTGAAAGTGGAGGTAACCTACTGGCTCACAGACGCGAACGAGTTGAAGCTTGATTACTCCGCCAGAACCGACAAGACTACGCCTGTGAACCTGACCAATCACAGTTACTTCAACCTGGATGGGTGTGCGAATGTTCTTGATTACAGGGTCACGCTTTATGCGAGCCACTACACGCCGGTTGACGCTAATTTGATTCCGACTGGAGAGATTGTGCCGGTGACGCAGTCGCCTCTTGATTTTACGCAGGCGAGGGTGATCGGTGAGCGCATTAGCGAGCTGACGTTGACCCACGGGTATGATCACAATTTTGTCGCCGATAATTCATCGAGCAAGCTCAAGCATATTGCGCACGTGGTGGCTCCGAAGAACGGGCGCACGATGGATGTGTGGACGACTGAACCTGCCGTGCAACTTTATACCGGAAACTTTCTGGATGGCACAATCACCGGCAAACGCGGTGTGGTCTACGGGAAGAATTCCGCGTTGTGCCTGGAGACGCAACACTTTCCCGATGCAGTGCATCACGCGAATTTCCCATCGATTCTGCTGCATCCCGGCGAGCACTTCAGAAGCGAGACGATTTACAAATTTTCATTTCAGTAGACGGCACAACCATGAATAATGCTATGCAAACAAGCGCACACGCTTCCACGACGTTGAACAAACTCTGGCGCGATCCAAAAACCGTGCTCAACGACCTGGTTAAGGACGGAATGGTGCTGGCGGTTGGAGGATTCGGTCTGTGCGGAATTCCTGAAGCGCTGATCGCCGCACTGCGCGAAACGGGGGTGCGGGAGCTGACAATCGCCAGCAATAATGCGGGCGTGGACGAGTGGGGACTTGGACAACTGCTGAAAACCAGGCAGATTAAAAAAATGATCTCGAGCTATGTGGGCGAGAATGTGGAGTTCGAACGGCAATATCTTGAAGGCGAAATTGAGGTTGAGTTTTGCCCGCAGGGAACGCTGGCTGAACGAATGCGCGCAGGAGGCGCGGGTATTCCGGGCGTCTATACGCGCACAGGTATCGGGACGATTGTGGCTGAAGGAAAAGAGCACAAGGATTTCGACGGCGTGACGTACATTCTTGAGCGTGGCATTCAATCTGACCTTTCTCTGGTGAAGGCCTGGAAGGCGGATGTGTGCGGAAATCTTGTTTATCGGCGCACGGCTCGAAATTTCAATCCAAATGCCGCGACATGTGGACGCGTTACGGTTGCGGAAGCGGAGATTATTGTCGAGGCGGGCGAGCTGGATCCGGATCAGATTCACACGCCCGGAATTTATGTTCATCGATTAATTCACAATCCGAATCCTGAGAAGCGTGTTGAACGAAAAACGATAAGGAAGGTTTAGCGATGCCCTGGACACGCGATCAGATGGCTGCGCGCGCTGCGCTCGAATTCAAGGATGGGTACTACGCCAACCTGGGGATCGGTATTCCGACGCTGGTGGCGAATTACATTCCGCAGGGGATAACGGTAACGCTGCAATCGGAAAATGGATTGCTGGGGACGGGGCCGTTTCCGCTGGAGTCAGAGATTGATGCGGATTTGATCAACGCGGGAAAAGAGACGGTGACGATGGTTCGCGGCGCGTCAACATTCTCGAGCGCGGAATCTTTTGCGATGATCCGCGGGGGACACATTGACCTGGCGATTTTGGGCGCGATGCAAGTTTCAGAGCAAGGAGATTTGGCGAACTGGATGATTCCGGGTAAGCGCGTGAAGGGGATGGGCGGCGCGATGGATTTGGTTTCTGGTGTTCGCCGCGTGATTGCGCTGATGGAACACAATGCGCAGGATGGCAGCGCGAAGTTGCTGCGACAATGCACGCTGCCGCTGACGGGGAAGGCTGTGGTGCATCGCGTGATTACCGAGCTATGCGTGATCGATGTGACGCCGGCTGGATTCAAGTTGGTTGAAGTTGCTGAGGGTGTGACGCGCGAGCAGGTGATTGAACGCACGGATGCAAAGGTGAGTTTTTAATTCTAGAGAAATTATTTCCAATCAGGTTTGCGCTTTTCCAGAAATGCGGTAACGCCTTCGCTGAAGTCAGCGTGTTCGCGGGCTTTGGAGTTTGCTGCTATTGCTGCGGCAATCGCAGCATCCAGCTTGTCACGATTTTGATCGGCCAATAATTTTTTTGTTGCTCGCAAGGAAGCAGGGCTGTTGGCGCGCAGAGTTTTGAGCAGCTCTGCAACGCGGGATTCCAGATTTTCAGCGGAGACAATTTCATTGACCATTCCAAGACACCCGGCTTCGGTTGCATCGAAGAAACGTCCGGTGAGAAGCAGGTCGCGGCTGCGCTTGTCGCCAATTTGAAGCGCGAGGAAGACAGAGACGAGCGCGGGAATGAAACCGATGCGCACCTCGGTGAATCCGAACTTTGACTGCGGTGTGGCGAAGGTGAAATCGCAGATCATGGCGAGGCCTGTGCCTCCGGCGATCGCTGGGCCGTTGACGGCGGCGATGGTGGGCAGTGGGAGTTCGTAGAGAGTGCGGAAGAGTTTAGCGATTCTTTCAGCGTCGGCGCGATGCTCGGCCGGGCTTTGCAATTGCAAACTCTGAAGCACAGAGAGATCGAGTCCGGCGCAGAATGCATCGCCTGCACCGCGAAGGACAAGTGCGCGCGCGTCACTCTTCGCGGCTGCTTCAAAGGCGCTGATCAACTCCAGCTGCATTCCGGGAGTCATCGCGTTGCGGCGCTCGGGGCGGTTCAAAGTAATTTTGCAAACGCGATCAACTTCTTCGACCAGAATTGTTGAGTAACTCAAATGTTCCCTCCCGCAAATGCGGTGCTAGTACACATGGGTTGAAGTAAGAAAAAATTACCAGTTGCTGAAGAGGTCGGCGATTTGCCGGTTGAGCATCAGCAGCTTGTCGTGTTTGCCTAGCTTTTTGAATTTCGCTCCGCAGTCTTGCAGAACATGGAGGAGAATCTCGGTTGGGAGATTGCCGACGAGATCGTCTTGCGCGAAGGGGCAGCCGCCGAGTCCGCCGAGGGCCGAGTCAAAACGCCGGCAACCAGCATCGTAGGCTGCATGAATTTTGGCTTCAGAGTTATCACGGCGCGCGTGCATGTGAACGCCGATTTCAACTTTTTTGCAGGCGCTCAAGACGGCTTTTACGGTTTCGCCAATTCGCTTTGGCGTTGCAATGCCAACTGTATCCGCGAGTGATATTTCATTGATGCCAAGATTGATGAGTGAGTGGCAGGCGTGAACGACTTCTGCTGTGCTCCAGGGCTCCTCGTAGGGATTTCCAAAGGCCATAGATAGATAGCCGACGAGTTTGAGGCCGGCTTTTGTTGCGCGCTTTTGAATGGATTCGAGAATGGCGAGGGATTCGGTTGGAGTCTGGCGTTGATTTCGCTTCAAAAATTCGGATGAAACAGAGAATGGATAGCCAATAGTATTGACGCGTCCGCACTCAATGGCGCGATCGGCGCCGCGCTCGTTGACGACGATACCGATGATCTCGACTGTTTTCGGAGGATCGAGTAGCTTGAGGACAACTTCAGAGTCGGCCATCTGCGGAACGGATGCGGGAGAGACGAAGCTGACCGCGTCGATGCGGTTGAATCCGGCTTTGATCAGGAGCTTGAGATAAGCAGCTTTGACCTCGCTCGGAATTTGACGTGGCAATCCCTGCCATGCGTCGCGCGGGCACTCAATGATCTTGACGGATTGAGAGGATTTACTCATGTCCCGGGTGCCTCCAATTCACCTGATTGAAAACGCAAAAACGCGTGATTGAAGACTCAGCCGCGCGAGGGGTGGACCTTCAGAATTTCTCGCGCGATGACCATTCGCTGAATTTCGCTGGTACCTTCGCCAATGGTGCAGAGCTTGACATCACGATAGTACTTCTCTGCAGGATAATCCTTAATGAATCCGTATCCGCCATGAAGTTGGACGGATTCATCACAAATTTTTACGGCAACCTCGCTGGCGAAGAGCTTGGCCATGGCGGATTCGCGGGTGATTTTGAGTCCGCTGTCCTTGAGCACAGCTGCGCGTTGAGTGAGCAGGCGCGCGGCGTCGAGCTCGGTGGCCATGTCGGCGCGCTTCCACTGTATGCCCTGAAATTCAGCGATTGCTTTGCCGAATTGACGGCGCTCCTTGACGTATTTGAGCGCGCAATCGAGTGCGCCGCGGGCGATGCCGAGGGAGAGCGCGGCGATTGAGATGCGACCGCCATCGAGGAGGCGCATGGCGTCGACGAAGCCCTCTCCTTCAACGCCGAGTAGATTTTCAGCGGGGATTTCGCAATCTTCAAAGATGAGCTCGCTGGTGCAACTGGCGCGCAGGCCGAGCTTGTTTTCTTTTTTGCCGGGACGGAATCCCCTGGTGTCTTTGTCGACGACGAATGCGGAGAGACCGTGCGTGCCCTTGGTTTTGTCGGTGACGGCGATGACGACGATGGCGTCAGCATAGTGGCCGTTGGTGATAAAAGTTTTGGTGCCGTTGAGAATGTAG
>DAHXOQ010000121.1:0-2856 GCA_027364815.1 Acidobacteriaceae bacterium
GTACACAAGGCGTCATCTCCGGCGGAAAAGTCGGCAGCGCGCAGTTGGATTTTCTCACCGCGCAGCTCACCGCTGCGAAGGCGGAGCGTGCCAATGGGCAGGCGCGCGCGCTGATCCTTGCAACGCATCATCCGCCGTTCACCGGCAGCCCCTTTCACATCCCCAGCCCCGATATGCTCGCGCAGATCGACCAGGTTTGCGCCTCGGTCGGCATCTGGCCTGACATGCACCTCTCCGGCCACTCACACCTCTATGAGCGTTACACGCGCACAGTGAATGGCAAGCAGATTGTCTATCTGGTTGCAGGGATGGGCGGGTTTTACAACCTCGCAGGATTGAAGCCGGGAAAGAAGCCTCCACCGCCAACAACTCCTCAATCCGGCGCCGACGCCGCAGGAAATCCATTGACCATGAATGTCTATAACGACACCACATTCGGATTTTTGCGCATGACCGCCTCGGCAAGATCGATTGTCGGCGAGTTTGTCTCCGTCAATATCAGCACCGGCAAAACCGGCATCGCTGACAGCTTCACACTTGACCTTCAGGCCGGCATGGTGACAACGGGCAAGAGCGGAAAAACCGGAGCAGCGGCGAAAAAGGCGGCAAAGAAAGCTGCCCGGGCGAAGAAGGCCGCGAAGAATTCCAAGGCAGGCAAAAGCGCAATGAAATCTGTAAAGAAAAAGAAGAAATAAGCCGGCGGGTTGGGATCTTGTATCAACAAAAAAGTGTAGTTGCGATTGAAAATCGCAGCTACACTGCTTCATTTGATCAGGCCTTTTGTTTCCCTGCAATTTCACCGATCGCACGCACCAGTTTGTCGAGGTCGGCGATGGTTGTGTAAACATGCGGCGTCACGCGGACACAGCTGATCTTCTCCCACACAATCCCTACTGTGTGAATTTTGTATTGATTGAAGAGCGCGTTCTCCAGTTCGCTCGGTGTCATGCCGTCGATGCTGACGCCGCAGATCGCGCATGAGTAGCGCGCGTCGAGCGAAGTGTGCAGCTTGACTTTCGGAATCGATTGTACCCGCGTCGCCCAGTAATCCTTGAGGTAGCGGATGCGGTCTTCCTTGCGCCTGGGGCCGATCCCGTTGTGAAAATTAATCGCCTCGCCAATGCCTTGTTCAATCGGAAAGCTGCGTGTACCGAGCGTCTCGAACTTTCGAATATCTGCGCCGCGCGGTTGCGCGTTGCAGGTCAGTGGCCAGATTTTTTCGATTTTGTCGCGCTTGATCCACAACATTCCGCTGCCGATGGGAGCGGAGAGAAATTTGTGCAGGCTGGTGCCGAAATAATCGCAGTGCAGGTCAGGGATTTTGAAATCCATCAAACCAAACGAGTGCGCGCTGTCGCAGATCACCTCAATCCTGTGAGCATGCGCCATGTCGGCGATTTTGGCGACCGGCATAATCTGCCCGACCCAGTTGATCATGTGCGTGACGTGGATAATTTTTGTGCGCGGGGTGATCGCCTCTTCATAAGCGCGGACAATCTGCGCCTCATCTTCAATCGGAAAATCAAAATTCAACTGCTTGTAGACAACCCCCTCGCGCTGCGCTCTCTGCCGCCACGCCTGAATCATATTCGGATAATCCTGCTTGGTGCCGATCACCTCGTCGCCCGCCTTCAAATCCAGTCCGTAAATCACCGTGTTCAGCGCTTCCGTCGAGTTGCGATTGATGGCCACCTCTTCAGGCGAGCAGTTGCCGAGCGCGGCGAGCTTCTCTCGCAGTGGTTCGCGGCCCTGATCGAGAATGCGCCACATGTAATACGAGGGCCCCTCGTTCGAGAGCTCGTTGAAGCGCTCCACCGCCTGTTGCACAACAAGCGGCGAAGGCGAGACGCCGCCGTTATTCAAATTGATAATGTTTGGATTGACGGTATAGGAGCGCTGAATCACAGCCCAGAAATCTTCTGCGCGCGCAGCCTCTTCCGCACTCAGATTGTCGAGCGAGGCGGAGGCGGCGAGGAACTCCTCGGCATGCGCCTGGTGAAAGAGGCTGTTGAGTGAAAATGCGCCGCCGAGTGTGGCGGCTTGTTTTAGAAAGATACGGCGGGCTGGCATCGTCATAGCCAGAACTTTAGTCGATGCGGGCTCTTGGATTCAATCGAAACTTCACTCTCTGCGATCCGTAATCTTGCGAATGAAATCGACTTCCTGCTGGCTGTAAGGCGTGCCATCCGTGTGGAAGATGTCGTGATGCCATACCTTCGGCTGCGTCGTGACATACGGATGCGCCCACGAATCCCATGGCAGCCAGGTTTGCATCTTTCCGGCGACTAGCCCCCAGTTGATCGCGCCGACATGATACTTTTTCGCAATCGGCAGAATCGTCTCAAACGTGCTGCCATTGCCGCGCGCCATGTACTCGGTGCAGATGAGTGGCCGCCCCAGCGGCTGCAATTCCTTCACGCGCGCTTCAAATTTTTCAGGCTTGCTGTAGTCGTGAAAACTGATGACGTCTGACTCCTGCAACTGAATTTTTGTCGTTGCGTTTTCTTTCGCAGGGTCTGACCAGTCGCCATCCCAAACGCCGCTCGTGAGTGGCTGCGTCGGCCTCATACTCCGCGCCCACCCAAAAACTTTCGGCAGCAGCGCATCCACAAGCTCCACATGATTCGGCAAAACCTCCTTGCCGTAATTTTCATCCGGGCTGTCCGGCTCGTTCCAGATATCCCACGCCAGCACGCGCGGATCGTTCGCAAACGCGCCGACGATACCCTTCACATACGCCTCCAGCTTCGGCTCATAAGCAGGATCGCCAAGCTCTTTTGAGCCCGGGCTCTGTACCCAGCCGGAGTTGTGTATCCCCGGCGTCGGCGCGTGCTGCGGCCCAAGCTTCGGCAGCGG
>DAHXOQ010000121.1:2866-8201 GCA_027364815.1 Acidobacteriaceae bacterium
ATCGGCCGGATGTGATGACGCGCCGCAATCGCCAAAAATTCATCAAGCCGCTTTTTGAACCCCTCAGGATCCTGCTGCCAAAGTTGATCCTGAAGAAATACGCGCATCGTATTCATGCCGATCGATTCGCCAAGCGCAAGCTCGCGATCATTGAGCGCTGGATTCCATGTCGCCGCCTGAAACATCTCCAGTTGATTGATCGCGTCCGATGGAAGATAATCCGCGCCAACAATCCACGGCTGCTTCGCATACCACGCATTTGCTTTTTCCGCCGGCCAGCGCTCCGCAGATTGTGCGTCAGGCGAAGTCAGTGCAAATAATATTAAAAGTGTGAAGAGGATCTTCAGTTTCATGCTCCGCCTTGCCAGTTAAAACGGCTCTTTGTTTCCCCCGCCGCAGAGTTCAACTGCGTGGTTGAGCGCCTTCGCCAGGCGGTCGGCCATCGATGAGTCCTTCATCGGGAATGAGTTGATGACGTTGTTCGGGCGTCGTACGATGAGCGCGGTGAGCGCCGGGCTGGTGGCCGTGGTGATGACGTTGGGATTACCGGATGCTGCACTCTGCTCGGTAAAGAATTGTGTCTCCGGCTCTACGATCACGTCGAGAACATCCCTGAGGAAGAAGCCCGAGTCCTGGTCTGAAACGATCTGACTATCGCGCACACCTTTCCCGTGGTATCCAACGTAGCAGGTGGTGGCATCAGCGCGAACATTGGTGATTAAGTAGGAGTTAGCGTTCTGCCAGGTCTGGCCGGTATTTGAGTTCTTTGCAGTGATGGTGTAGTCAACCGTGCCGAGGGCGCTGAGTTTGTCGCTGATGAACTTCATTGTCACGTCCAGCGCCGGGCCGGAGGCGCTTCCAGCGGGCTTAGGCGGCGGAGTGACGCTGGTTTGCGCTATGAGCGGATTGATGTTGAAGGCGAGAAGCAGAGCAGCGTAAAGTGTAGTGCGCTTCATAGCAATTCTCCGTGCAGAGATTCTTGCATAAACGAGGGTCAGTTGTACCAAAATTTTATTCAGCAATTCCGCAGACTTGAATCTGGTGAATGATGAATGCCTGGCTGAGGCAGCTGCCTGCGTTCTCGACAATTGATCCGCTGCGCCTTCGTCTGCGTGCCGGCAGTTTGTGCGCTCTTCAAAAGCGCGGCAACATCCGGCTACTCTCTCATGCCCAATCCAGACCCGCTTAATGTTTAAACCGGGTGTGACGCGCTTGAGTCGGAAGAGCCGGTAATGTTGGCCGTCTGTGGTGTGTAAACAACCCCGTTCGATGCAAGGAAGCATGTATTGTTCGCGGCGTTGGATATATATTGTTCCCCTTTATGCTCTGTGCAAATCGGACCTTCCAGGTGTGTAGGCTCTCCCTTCGGTTTTGCCATTGTTGATTGTCGCGCCTGGCGTGTAGCTGTGCGTTGCGGTCGTATTGTTACAGTTGAGCGCAGGACTATAGTTGTCGTTGAGATCGCTCTGTGGCCTGGGAATATAACTCGGCTGAGAACGCGGTCGAGGCTCTGTGTGTAGGCTCGGGATGACTCCGGGGTGGAGTTTAAGAAGACGGAGCTGGTGGACTTTTGTGCTCCGTGCGGTGGCAATAGGGCGCAAACTTCCGAGGCAGAATGCTGAAATAACGATATAAGCTTTTAATTTTGATTATTCAGCGCCATGCATGACTGGCATTCGCCAGTGGGTTCATTCGCTCGGAGAATACTAAGCCAGGTGAGGTGGAAAAGGTATATCTCAGCCCCGGGTGAGCGCTTTTTGATGCTGATATTTCCCTCAAAATCAGAACTTTTGAGAATGTGAATAATGAGTCATTTCTAAGACCAAACCAGACTGTTCCTTTGGAGTGGCCACGATGAGACGGAGAGGGAGAATGAGCATATGGCCGACACTTGAGCAGGTCAGCTATGCTGGGTAGCTTTCTGTCCTGCCATTTGAAATGGCAATTTAAATTGAATATTTTTACTTGCGTAGAATGAAGGAAACCGAATACTATCAGTGTGTTTGTTGGAGTCTCCAATTGGCGTAATGTTTTTTTTAGGAGATTTCTACTTTTTGGCTTCTAGGAAATATTGACCTCAGTACTCTGAAGCCGGTCGAATCGGAACTGGTAAGCCAGTTTCTATTCTTCTTGTTTTTGCTCGTTTGATGCAGTCAAGCTGTGAAAGCGGCAAACGCTTCGCAGACTCAGGATTGCATCAGGCATAGGCGATGGCGGCTATGTACCACGCTGTCTACACTAGACTCCTGTATGCGGTTACGCAGCCAGGACACAACACACTATCTGCGTGCGGATTCTCAAGTTGCGAGGCGAAGGTCGAAAGACCTGAGTTACAACCAGGGTCGGCCGTCAGGAGGCTATGAAAGACATGTTGCATAGAATCTTTGCTCACATCTCATCCGAGACGCCCAGGAGCGCCTCACCGCTGCGCGTTCACTCTTTACTGCTGCTCACGCTGGCAGTTGTCTTTGGCATGGCATCAATCGCGCAGACCGACAAATCATCGCCCAGCGGAAAGGTTGTTGCTCATTCCACTGCGCCCAATCAAGCTGTTCTCATACACACGGCATCTGGCGGCACACAGGCACAGCCTCCCAAAGCGCACCCGCTTTTTCCCGGCACGGTAAACTTTATGAACTACCAGCAGGCTCTGCCCTTCACTGCGACAAACGCATGCGCAGCCGCTGTTGATAGCCAGGGCAACATCTATACCGGAAACTTTGGAACTGGTGATGTCATTGAAGAGTCGCCACAAGCAGGCGGCGGTTACACCTCGACAACTCTCTTCACCCTTCCTGCTGAAGGCCCATGCGGCATTGCCATAGCCAGCAACGGCACAATTTTCGTGGCCAATGATTTTACCGGCAAAGTTTACCAGGCCGTGCCGTCTGGCGGCACTTACACCGTCACCTCCATCGGAACAGGATTTTCTGATCCCTTTGGCGTAGCCATCGATGCCAGCGGCGATGTGTACGTGGCCGATTACGGTGCCCATGCAATTTTTGAATTGGTGCCGGTTAATGGCGGGGGCTATACCACGAACAATATCATCACCTCACCCTCTCCGGTTGGTGTTGCTGTTGATGCCAACATGAATCTTTATATTGCTGACCAGAGCACTCCAAACCTGATCATCGAAACCTACCAGGGAACATTTGGCAGCTATGTGGCCAGCAATTCCGCAGTAATGACCACACCTGGTGGCGTAGCGGTTGCCTCCAACGGCGCTATCTATGCTACGGATCAGACTGGTTATGCCTACCAGATCTTTTTGGGTTTTGACGGTCCCGGCTCCTGGATTCGTTACACCATCGCCAGCCCGCTCTCTGAGCCATACCAGATCGCCGTTGATTCAATGAATAACGTCTACATTGCCGACTATGGTGCCTCTACCGTTTACAAGCTCAGCAACAACTTCGGTGAGGTCAGCGTTGGCGCCGCAAACAATAGCAACAACACCGTGCAGGCAAACTTCTTTGTGGAGTCAGGTACTGCCATTGGTGGCACCTCGGTGCTCACACAGGGCGGCATGGGAATGGAATTTGCTGATACAGGCACTGGCACATGCGTTGCTACCGGCTCTTCCGCCGGCGGCGAGTGTTCCGTCATCCTCAAATTCATGCCCTCTGGACCTGGAATGCAGAGTGGCTCCGTGACTCTGACTGATCCCGCTGGCAATGCACTCTCTGCTCCGGCATACCTCCAGGGCATGGGTGTAGCTCCACTGGTTAACTTCCCTCCAGGTACTCTGGGTCAAGTTAACTCCTTCGGCAACAGTTCATTATTCAGCGTGGCAACGGATGCCTCCGGCAACGTTTACAGTGCGGATATCAACACCGGAAGCATCTGGAAGTACACTCCCAGCGGCACCTGGTCGCAGATTGCAACTGGAATCGTTGCTCCCCGCGGCATTGTTGTTGATGGTGGCGGTGATATTTATGTCGCTGGCGGTGATGGCGTTTACGAAGTCGTTCCTGGTCTCACCGGCTATACCTCCTCAAATATCATCAACACAGCTTGGGTCTATGGCAGCCTCACTGACCTGGTAGGCATTGCTTTGGATGCTAACGGCAACCTCTACTTCACCAGCTATGACGGCAAGACTGTATTCCAGGCTTTGCAGTTTGGGGGCCTTTATTTTGCGTACCCAATCGCTACCGGTTTGGCAGGTCCTACGGGTGTCGTTGTTGATTCCTATGGCAATGTCTTTGTCGATGACTTCCTTGCTGGAAAAGTCTACAAGGAAACTCCTTATGCGGGGGGCTTTACGCAGAGCACAGTGGCTACAGGCATGAACACGCCTGAGAGTATCACTATCGATGCCAACAACAACCTCTACGTCTACGATACGGGTACAGCTTCCGGTTCATCCTATGGCACCTCAGTGATCTACAAGGAAGCATACGCATCTACCGGTTACACGCAGAGCGTCTACTACTCCTCCAACTTCACTCAGGGTGGTCCTGAAATCTGGTGGGGAACAATGGATGCTTCTGGAAATGCGTATCTCGTCTCAGATAGCACTGTCATGTACAAGCTTGACGCCGTGGATGCTCCGATTGTGGACTTCATGCCGTCGTATGTCGGCTATGTGAGTGTAGACAGCCCGATGAACGTCGCATTTGCCAACGTGGGCAATGCGCCGCTCGACATTCTGGTGCCCACATCAGGCAGCAACCCCAGCATCTCGCCCAACTTCATGCTGAACAGCCCGGCCTCAGCTTGCCCGGTGGTGACTTCTACCGCAGCCACCGTAGCCAGCGACTCAGCCTGCATGTTGAGCATCAGCTTTGAACCCACAGTCCTGGGTGCAATCGGCGGAGCGCTGACTGTTACCGACAACAACCTGAATTCAACCAGCCAGACACAGACCCTATTCCTGAATGGATCTGGCATTGCTGATTTCAGCGTCGGCTTCACGGTAAGCGGTGGCACAGTGCCTCCAGTCGTCAAGGCCGGTGGTTCGCTGACCGTGAGCCTCACGGTTTCACCTCTTGCTCCAGCGACGGCCACGTCATCAGCGGTGACGCTCTCGGCCACCGGTGGTCCAGTGGGCACCAGCTACACCTTCAACCCCACTGTGGTTCCTGCTGGTTCGGGCGCCACAACGGTAGTACTGACCATCAACATCCCGATTGACTACGTGGCGAAGAACGACGCGCCCGCAGTACCGGGACAAAATGGCGGAACGAATATCCCTGTTGCTCCTCTCGCCCTCGCACTGCTGCTCCTGCCAATGGCAGGCAAGCTGCGCAACTCCGGCAAGCGGATGAGCCGCATGGTTGCAATGCTGTTGTTGGCGATTGCCGGAATCACGGCAACAGCCACGTTGATC
>DAHXOQ010000122.1 GCA_027364815.1 Acidobacteriaceae bacterium
TTCCACTTCACATATTGGAGCTTATGTCGTTGTTGGTGCAGGAGTTCGCATCGGCGAGCGCGCCACCCTTCTCCCCCATGTCGTCATCTATCCCGGCGTCACCATCGGCACTGACTTCTTCGCCCACGCCCACGCTGTCGTTCGCGAAAACTGCCAGATCGGCGACCACGTCACCCTCGAAAACGGAGCCATCATCGGCGGCGACGGCTTTGGCTTCTCCAAGAACGACGAAGGCCGCTGGGAGAAAATCCCCCAATCCGGCCCCGCAATCATCGGCAACTACGTCGACGTCCAATCCAACGCATGCATCGACCGCGCCACCGTCGGAGCCACCATCATCGGTGACGGCGTCAAGGTCGACAACCTAGTCCAGATCGGCCACGGCTCACGCGTCGGGGCTGACACTCTCGTATGCGCCCAGGTCGGCCTCGCCGGTTCATCCTTTATTGGCAAGAACGCCATCCTTGCCGGACAGGCCGGAGTCGCAGGCCACTGCGAGCTTGGCGACGGCGTCATCCTCACCGCCCAAACCGGCGTCTCCCACGACATCCCTGCCGGCAAAATGATCTCCGGCTCGCCCGGCTTTGACAACCGAACCTGGCTCCGCGCCGTCACCCTCTTTCAGCGCTTTCCTGAGCTCGCCAAACGCCTCGACCGCCTCGAAAAAGCAATTTCCAGGATGACTAACCAGATAGTTAACACTTCGGAGAAATAGTAACCACTATGCTAATACCCATTTACTACTTTTTCCTCTTTCCTCGCCGCCTGTTTTTCCTCCTCTCGCTCCTCTTCCTCACCACCCTCACCCTCTCCGGATGCCACTCCTATCACGTTGAAGCCACAGTAGTTAACAACACTGGCCACCCTCTCGAACTCCTTGAAGTCCAATACCCCAGCGCTTCCTTCGGCGCCAACCATATGGAACCCGGCGAAACCCTCCATTACCGCTTCCAAATCCTCGGCCAGGGAACACTTAAAGTCCACTATTTCACAGGCTTAGGCCATCAAGTCGAAACCACCATCGACGGCCCCCAACTCCACGAACTCCAGCAAGGTTCCCTCCAAATCCTCCTCCAGCCCAACGGCAAAGCCCAATTCCTACCTCAACTCAACCCTTAATCCACCTCAACTCCAATAATTATCCATTCAAAAATTAGCGGCTTAGTAATTTCTAACGCGCGTGCCAAAAAAAGGCAGCCTGAATAATCAGGCTGCCTTCTCATTTCAAAAAAAAATTTGCTTAACGAACCATCCCCTCGAAGAGCGGCGACTTGAGCAAGCTTTGAAATTCATTGTCCGTGGTTGCAAAGTGAACCGTCAATTTGCCCGCATCTGAGCTGATATTCGTGGCCGCCAGTGCAGCCTTTTCACTCTCTGACCCGCTCACCTTGCGGTAGCTGATAGCGGCATTCAGCAACGATGATACCGTTGCTGACGTAAATGTATCACTCGTCGATATCGTCAGATCAAAATGAACTCCATGCTGAAAATCCATCGTGTACCAAGAAGCCACCAGCTTCTTCTGGATGGTTTCAAAATCCGTCAGATCACTCGCCTGCCCCATCACCGAGTGCATCATCGTCTCTGTTCCCTTTTTGTCCAGAATGCTCCACAACGGCTCGCTCTCCACCGAGTGCATCGCATCCATAATTGTTTGATTGCTGAGCATATTCGGCACGTTGCCGTCGCGCGCATTCAGCGCAATCTTTATTGCCTGCGTACCACCAAAGAGCATCGTCGATGCGTCCAGAAACGTCACCTGCAACCCCGTTGTGCCCATTGGGTAAATCTTGTTTGTGCGGATGGTGACGGGCTTGATCTGCTGCTTCTTGAAGTTGGCTAGTATATCCTGCATCGAGAACTGACCTTGCGCAATGCCGACAATCGACGTCTCTTCGCTGTCTTCCTTGACCCGGAAAATCGCAAAAGCAAGCTGCTCCACGTCGTGATTGTCGTTGAGACCGGAGTTTTGCAATGCCTCTTCAAGCTGTTTCAACTCGGGCAGCATCACGCGATTACGCAGCGCCATCGCCGCAGCCGATTCCTGCATCGCACGGTAATCAATCACCACCAACTGCTGAATATCTTTCGGGATTGCGGTACGCGCGTCGGTGGAGAGTTGTGATGCATGGCTGACATTGGCTGTCAATACCAACACAATTGTAACCAGAAGTCCGTAGTAAAATTTCAAGCGATTCCTCCAAATACGGCAGATCTTGCCGTGTTGACTCTGTTTGCGAATTCATTTGAACCTGATTCAGGCAAAATGATCCGGGTATTTCAATTTCCTAAAGCCTTGGGCCATTCGAGCGGGCGTTCAAGACGCTGCTCCAATATTTTAGCCGAAGGCACGAATCCACTTAAATGACGCATCCACTCGCTCTCGCGCTCACAGGCCCCTTCGGGAATCAATCCCACTATCTCCCCACCCACGATTTCTATTCGATGCTTCTTCGCAAGCCGCACTACCGATGCGTAAACGCGTGTGATCGGCGTGCTCTGGTAATCAGGGATATTCAACGAAATCTGCGCCCAGCCATGAGCTAGCAATGCCAACGCCTTCACACTCTTGTTATCTACTGATGCAGCGCGAATCTCCCGCGCTATCGCCCTTGCAGCTCCAATATCCGTCGAGTTGAAGTGAATATTGTATGTCACCAGAAAATTGCGCGCCCCAATTGCCGACGCACCCGCGCTCGGATGTAATCCCGGTCCGCCTACATCCGGACGCCGCGTCGATTCTTTCCGAACCGCATCGCGCAATCCCTCAAATTGATCCCTGCGCAAATCTTCTAGATTCTGCCTGTCTGGTCGCGTTGCTGCCGCCTCATAAAAATACGATGGCACCCCAAAACGATTCCAGATCTCCTGACCCGCCTGCCGCGCCATCAGCACGCATTGCTCAAGCTTGATTCCTGAGACTGGCACAAACGGAATCACGTCCGCCGCGCCTATCCGTGGATGCTCGCCCTGCTGCCGTGTCAGATCAATCAGCTCCGCTGCCTTCCCCGCACCGCGTATCGCTGACTCAAGCACCGCTGCCGGTTCGCCTGCAATCGTCACCACCGAACGGTTCAAATCTGCGTCCATCGTCAAATCCAGAAGATGCACACCATCCACGTGCATTGAAGCCAGTATCGCTTCAACAACGCGAGCTTCTCTGCCCTCAGAGAAGTTCGGAACACAGGCAACAATCGGTGAACTTATTCCTGGCAATGATCTTTCTCTCTCATGCTTGTTGAATCACTCATCAATAACTACTTCCAGAAACTGTAGCCAACTTGCACTTGCAAGCTCGCATTCACACCTGGATTCTTGTCTCCCAATGATGCCGACGAAATATGCACCGCATTGAGCCCCACATCAATCGATCGCTTCTCCCGCGTATAGTAGTGGAAGCCGATTCCGCCCTGCGGCATAAAATTCCACACCGACGTTCCTCCCGGCATTCCCGGCACAACCTCAACATCCGGTGGAAACTTGTGCGTTGTATATAGCACCGCTCCCTTGGCCTGAAACCACGGCTGGATGCGCTTCGAGTGTGTCGCAAAATTCCAGCGGAAGATCACCGGCGCAACGCTGAAACCGGTAAACGTGCCACCGCCTATCAAAATTTCATTAATCACATGCGGCGCCGGTGTATAAGCTTGAAAAAACGGAATCACTTCGCCGTTTAATTCAAGTTGTCCGCTGAAGATTCCCGCCTTCAACACTGGCGTAACAGGTTTGCCAATCTGAAATCCCGTCCAGATAAACTTGTAACTCGATCGATCTCCCACACCGTTGCCATAGTTGAAAAAGGGCCCATACTCCCACCCCCTGCTCGCGCGCTCCTGTGCAACCGGATTATCCGCAGCCGGCTTGCTCTGTGCCTTCACATAAAGTGGCAGAATCGTCACAATGGCAAATAGAAAAGCCACGAGCCTCTTCATATTCTGTCCTTCAACAAAATGCATCTGCAATTCCCTTCGCAAAAAAATTCTTGTTATCCATCAGCTTTTAATCAGAGGCTCCGTGACCCCTGATTGATGATTGCTGACCCCTGTCTTCAATGAAAAGGCCGCCAATGCGGGCGGCCTCACCGTTCTTCCAAACTTCATTCAATACCGACGCTGCATGCAAGCACAAATTTGGCTGGCTCTGAGAACTGATAACTGACAACTGAATACTGACAACTGTCTTTTCACCCCGCCGCTTCCAACTGCGCCGCGTCCATGTCAAAGTTCGAGTAGACGTTCTGTGTATCGTCATTATCCTCGAGTGCTTCCAGCAGACGGATCATCTGGTTGGCTGCCGAGCCTTCAAGCTTTGTGTACGTCGATGCAACCATCGTCACCTCGCTCATCACCGTCGGAATTCCTGCTGCTTTGACGGCTGCGGCTACCGCTTCGTGAGCCGCTGGATCAGTGAGTATCTCCCACGTCTCGCCTTCATAATTGAGCTCATCGCCGCCATGCTCACGCACGATGTTCATCAGCTGATCTTCCGTCGCTGCATCCTTCTCGATTGCAATTACCCCCTTCTTCGTGAACATGAATCTGACTGATCCCGTTTCACCAAGGTTGCCGCCATTCTTCGAGAACGCAAAACGTACCTCGCTCACCGCGCGATTGCGATTGTCCGTCAGTACATCCACAATCACCGCAACTCCGCCAGGTCCGTACCCCTCAAAGCTGATCTCTTCGTAGTTGACGCCCTCAAGCTCTCCCGTGCCGCGCTGAATCGCCCGCTTGATGTTCTCCTGCGGCATATTCTCGGCCTTCGCCGCAAGAATCGCAGTGCGCAAACGCGGATTGCCATCCGGATCGCCCCCGCCTGCCTTCGCTGCTATCGTGATTTCCTTGATCAGACGTGTGAATACTTTGCCGCGCTTGGCATCCAGCGCGCCCTTTTTGTGCTTGATTGTCGCCCATTTTGAATGGCCGGACATTGGAACCTCGTGCCTTGAACTGAGATGATTGGCGTCATGCGCCGAACTCTACAAGTATACCACTTGGGGAGTTCGCAAAATCCGCCCGTTGCCGCGCCATTGTGCCTCTGGAGATGAAACTGATTGTGTCAATGCCACCGCTGACTTGCTGACTTGCTATCACCGCGAAGCGGCGGCTGACTTGCTGCTTTTGTTTGAAACCGCATTTCACCTCAGACTACGAACAACTCTTGCTCACTATGTTGAAGAGTATTCGTCCACTCGATCCCACGGAATTCCCAAGCTCAGACCGTAAAAACGAATAATTCCATCTACTAGTCAGTCGAAATATTCGTCGCTGAACCGACCCCTTCGGGGTAGGAAGAGAATAGCCCAGGGTGAACCCTGAGCGTAGCGAAGGGGCAACCCTGGGTTGCTCATCCTAAAAAGCCCGCGCCCCGGAGGGCCGTCCGAACCATCCCTATCTCTCCGATTTCCATCTGAAAGGAACCGAAGAAGAAGTCCATTATCAGATCTGACATCTGACATCTGAGATCTGAGTTCTGACATCTGAGTTCTGACATCTGACATCTGAGATCTGACTTCTGACTTCTGACATCTGATATCTGACATCTGACATCTGAGTTCTGAGATCTGAGATCTGACATCTGAGTTCTGTTTCAATTATCCCCGCGATAAAGCAGATCCCGAATCGCCTTCCTCCGCGCCGCGTTAACCTCGCTCTCGGCCTTGCGATCAACGACTGACTCCAGGCCCTCACCCACTGGCCCTTCTTCTTCAGGTTCACTGCACGCGGGACAACGGTTGGCAAAACCCGGCTTATCAGGACGGAGTTCAAACTCCTCAGAACAGACAACGCAAACTTTAATAGGAAAGTGCATAACACAAAACATCTTACCCCAAAATCCTTCCCCACAGATGTCACCACCGTAACTGACAGTCGTGCACTTTCCAGATTGCCGCTAATACGCCCAAAATGAGAATTGCCGGCGTGACGGGCGTTTTCGGGAACGATCCTTGGATTTGTGTGCAACCAAAGTTCAATTTGTGACTCGGGCTGTTAGCGATAGTCGAGAACTCTACCTCTAAACACATTCCTGAACACTGATCGACTTATCTTTAATAATCACCTCTTCTATCAGCCTCACAGAAATGCATATATCAGACATTGCCCTCTCACAACCCGTGATAGTGAGTAGCCCTAACTTCAATCCGAAATTCACTCATTCGTGGGCGACTGGATCGAGGTACCCACTCATATATACAGATCAGATTCTCCCATAAGCCGTCCTCAAGCAGTACAATTTGATAAAAGCAATCCTTATAGAGCAGAATCCAAAACAGTATTTCCATACACCCGTTAGCACCGGGCATGGGATACGACACTGACGAAGGAGCAACAATGGACGAGGAACTAAAGAAGAAAATTCTTGAAATCGGAAATGTTATTAAAGGTCTTCCTGCCAGTGTCCAAGAGAAGGCATTCGAAATACTACTGTCACATGAATTGGCCGGCACTTCAACTCAAAAGAGCAAAGAAGCCGAATTGACGGCTAAGGACCAAAGTGGCCCGGAGAACGGGAACGGCAGTGGTGCCGAGGCTACGATTCAATTTCGTGGAGGCGAAGATTTAACTCAACAGGATTTACACCTGAAAGCTAAGAAGTTTTTAGAAAAACAGAGTTTATCACTTGACGATCTCAACGAACTTTTCTACAAAGAAGGCGACACAATAAAACCCTTGTTTGAAGATCTCAAGACAACCAAATCATCTGAAAGCCAGATTCGCTTGGCTCTCCTTTCCGCGCTGCGGAATGCAATTCAAGATGGCGAATTTGAATTCAGCGGTGAGGAGGTCAGACAGCAGTGCCAATTCCGGAAGACTTACGACGCCACGAACTTCAAAGCGAATTTCCGAAACAACAAGAAACTCTTCGACAAATTTGAAAACTATGATCGGGATAAACCAAAAATTCGACTCAGTGAAGAAGGCCGTGAAGCGCTCGCAAAATTGATCAAGGACCTACAGTAGCAGATGACTCCCTTACCCTTACTTGCATCCCTGAAAGATTTCGAGTCTCGGCTAAAGACTCTCCGTAGCAATGTTAAACGCGAGAAGGTTAAGCAAATTGCAAAGGTCTCAATCAGGAACACCGCAGAGAACCTCGGTTCTGAATGGTTTTCGTCGATCGAACCTGAATTAAAGCTCTCATGTTCTGATACATCCATTTTGCTATCTTATTCTGAAAATTTTCACACATTGATCAAAATCTCAGCACCCAATAACTTGAAATCCAGGTATCTGACTATTTTGCAAGACATCGTAGGCAAGTTCAGAAAAGAGCTGATCCTGCCTGTACAAACAAATCCACCTACACCGACCTCGCAATTGCAGACACTGCTTGCGGGAATTACAAATTCGAATCAGAGCGAATATCTAAAAGAAGCAATTGAATGTTCTAGGCACGAACTATATCGCGCAGCTGCGATGCTAGGCTGGAGCGCGGCGATTGACCAAATTCATCTCGCTATCGAAAAGATTGGTTATGCCAACTTCAACGCTGCCTCTTCTGTTATGGCGAGAGAAACCAAGGGAAGGTTCAAGAAATTCAATCAGGTCCAGAACATTTCCTCACTCGGGGAACTTAGAGAAGTTTTCGACAATATAATTTTGTGGATTCTGGAAGGCATGCAGCTTATCGACAATAATCAACATACACGACTTCACAGCTGCTTCGAGCTTCGGTGCCAATGCTCCCATCCGGGCGAAGCTCCGATAACAGAATACAACTTGCTATCTTTTTTTTCTGACATCAACGAAATCGTTTTCAAGAATCCTAAGCTAGCAATCTGATGTACACCAACACCACCCCCTTTGCCACTTGGGCAACCTTAAACACCCAAAAAACAGCCACGAGAGTGCCTCCATCCCGCTTTCTTGTGGACCAGGAGACCTCATAGGATCGGTCCCCGTAAGTACCATAGAATCCCAGAGCATCTCTATATTTAACCCAAATCGCCAAGTCACTCACCGACGACACAATTACTCCTCGTAACTCGGCTTCTCGGAAGTGATCGATTGCAATCTTGCAATCACTGGTTGCGGGCGTATCGTCGCCAATCCAGAAATACCACCACTACCCACTAACAAATTTTCTTGAATCTCCCATTCCACCTTCCTTCATCACCACCGCACTTGCAGATAATTATTCACTTTTGCGGCAAAATGAAATCAAGCACTCCCCTACCTGAAAGAGCTAAAAGC
>DAHXOQ010000123.1 GCA_027364815.1 Acidobacteriaceae bacterium
GTGTGGGAGATTAGGTGATCGCCGGCATTATATTGAATGGAAAAGCCACTCCTTCGGGAGTGGCTTTTCTGCGTTTGCTAATCTTTTCGACCACCCGTGCTGTAGCAATCGTCACAAAGGAACTTTCCTCTTTCGCTTATCAGGTAAGGATTAATGAGTATCTCTGCATCACAGAAGTCGCAATTGCCATATATATCTTCATCAATATAGTGCTGAATTGATTCCTTTCGCGCAATTTCTGACAAGCGTTCATCTATCAGAGCCAGGCCGTTTCTGATAGATCTGGTATCTGAGCTGGATTTAATTTCAGGGTTGGAGTTGGTATTTATTATTTGTCTGCTATCGTCGTTTGCAACAGATCCTAAAATGTATTTTTGCATGTGTTCAGGCGAAGGTTGAACTTCGAATTCAATTGGAGATCGCAATGTATATATTTCTGGTGTGGTCTTCTGCTTAATGCTCTGCTTTCCAGAGTGAAAAGTATTGGGTTGATTGTGTGCTAGCATACGATTTGCTCGATTAAAAAGCATACTATTCCCTTGATGTTGTATGGCATGACATTGGGGGCATAGCGATATTAAATTACTTAACGAATGCCTTCCGGGTTCCGCGCTGCCAAATTCTGAAATCGGTTTAATGTGGTGACAATCAAGAGAAATTCCTTCTTTGGTACTCTTCTTACATCTCTGGCAAATACCATGATCACGGAGGAAAATGAATTTGCGTCTCCATTCCCAATCAGGTGGATATAGAACGCCTCCTTCGGCACAAAAATTGCGGAATTGTGGTTCATAATTTAGAAGCCACACGAGATAAGCGAGATTACCTAGAGACCTTAAAGCGGTATCAGGAATCTCTTCCGTTGATGATTTCTCAACTCCTTCATAAAGATATTTATGTTCTAATGCAAGGTATTTTTGTCGGCGTTCTTGCCTTGCATAAGTCTCTTGATTAGCGAGATTTTTATAGCGCCGCGCTGATAGGCGGGTCGCAATGTACGCCGCAAGCATAGATAGAGTGAGCGTCAATACAGTCCACATATCCGGCCTACCTCAAAGTAAATCTGCCAAGAACTGATTGATTTGATAGTACAACATTGCTTATGCCTACCCATCCCGAACACGGAAGTTAAGCCTCGCTGGGCCGATGGTACTGCACGGGTGACTGTGTGGGAGATTAGGTGATCGCCGGCATTATATTGAATGGAAAAGCCACTCCTTCGGGAGTGGCTTTTCTGCGTTTGTAGAGAGATGCGCGATTTGCGCTCAGGCTGAACGCCGCATTCAATTGCTTGGGGCTTTGCAAGTGATCCTGTGATTGTCTAGAGTCTGGTTTGGAGATTACTTGTTCAACAAGGATGCGGCGCGTGAGTACGAGCCGAGATTGTGCACATTGGTGTAGCCCATGGATGCCAGTTTTTTGCAGGCAACGCCGCTGCGCATTCCGCTCTGGCAGTGGAGCAAAATGGGCTTGTTCAGATCCTTCGCTTTGTTTCTAATCTGCGATTCAATATTGTCGAGCGGGATGTTGATGACTTTGGGGAGATGGCCGGATTGATATTCTGAGATTGAACGGACATCAATAATCAGCGCGCCCTCATTAAGCAATTGTTCCGCATTCTTGATGGGGAGTTGTCCGGCGCGTTTGAAGAGATAAAAGGCAAGCAGGAGTGCGATACCGATGATAAAGACAGTCCAGTTCATATTGTTTTGATCCTCATGGTTCTATTATCTAATAAGTTGCATGTGAAAGCGGCGTTCGGAGCCGTCTGGATGAGATGAAATCACGGGAGTGATGGTGAAGGGTGTGAGTAGCGATGGCGCAAGAGAAGCTGACGACGAAGACGATTCACGAGGAGTTCGAGTTGTATTGCCCGGTTTGCGAGCATAGTTTCAAACAGTTGGTGGTGCTGCATAAGGTGCCGGAGGATTTTGATTTGGGGGCGCATTTGCAGGGGATGGTGGAGCGGCATGACCATAAGTCGTACCAGGAGTGGAAGTCCAGGCAGTTGGGGTAGGGTTGTCACAGTTTCACAGTTGCCCAAACGATAACAGCAATCGCCGTGGGTTCCGGATTTTCCTTTTCAACACTGTCGTCCACAGTAAATAAGTTGACCGGCAAAATTAGCAATTAACTCATGATTCATGAATTTGTTGGATATAATTCTCTCCATGAAACTTTCACGTATTGTTAGTGGTTTTTCTTATCTTTTTACGCTGTTACTCATTGTAGGCTGCAGCGGGGGATCAAACTCCGGCAACGGAGGAGGTGGTGGCGTTGGCGGTGGCGGCAGTAACCCACCGGCACCAACTTTATCGTCAATTTCCCCGATTGCCGGGCCCATCAATACGCAAGTCATCGTTATACTGAGCGGAAGCAATTTTGTCTCAACGTCGACTGTCGCAGTGAATGGAGTAACAATACCATGCACATTCATAGATTCGGCGGGGATCAAGTGCGTGGTTCCCGCATACGCCCTGGCGTTGCCTGGAAACGCAAACTTTACTGTTACTACTCCCCCACCGGGCGGAGGAACGACGGCACCACAGATCTTTACGGCCTATGTCGCGATCGCAGATAACGACATAGTGTACAACGCCAAGGACGGCTTGCTTTACGCATCCGTATTAAATTCCGGAGCGGGAAGCGGTGGAAATACGGTTGTGGGCATTGATCCTGTGACCGGTAACATTATTCGTCAGATATGGGTAGGCAGTAATCCGAATCAGCTTGCGCTATCAACGGATGGGACACAACTCTTTGTAGGTCTGGATGGCGCAGGAGCAGTGGCGCAGGTTGATCTGATCAAAGGAACTGTGGTCAACCAGTTTTCTCTTGGCGGCGGACAGGCTCTCTCTCCTTTCATAAACACGGCTGTATACCTTGCTGCTGTTCCTGGAGAGCCAAACTCCGTGGCAGTGGTTGTATATGGGTCAGTGACAATCTATGACTCTGGTGTTGCTCGTCCCGAATCGTCGACGGTTGTGGGAGAAGGGCCGCTCAGCTTCGGACCCTCCTCGTCGATTCTTTATCAGTTGAATAATGGAACTATCTATCAACTCAATGTTGGTTCAACAGGCATTACGAACGCCACGTCTCTCGCTACGGTAAGCAACTATTTGTTTAACATTCAATACGACATGGGGCAGATCTATGTCTCCAACGGCCAGGTACTCAACGCTTCGACGGGGGCACTTCAGGGAACTTTCTACATGAGTGGGACCACTGCTGCTGACGGGCCTGTGGTATCTGATTCCGCGCCAGGCCGGGCGTTTATTGCTGATTACACGGACAACTGGAGTGGCCCGATACTCGCGTACAACGAAGCAGACTACAGCTTGACTGGAAGTATTCCCGTCAATGGCATCGGTACTGGAGGCTATATAACAAGCTTCAAGAAGATATTGCGCTGGGGCGAGAACGGGCTTGCAGTCAATGACTATGCGCCACCCTTCACTACAGAGAGTCAAATCTTCATCTACCAATCACCACTGGTAAAGGATCTCTCAGGATCGCCGGCAGATCTATCAGTGACACTTAGATCACCGGCAACCGCAACTACAGGAACGGCCATCTCATGGGTTGCAACAATCAGTAACAACGGACCTGATGCAGCACAAAGTGCAACGCTAAACATGAATATGGACGCCTCACAGATTATCAACAGCGTGAAATCGAGCCAGGGATCCTGCGGAAGCGGAGCGGAGTTCACGTGTAATCTCGGCAGCATGGCCAATGGCGCGAGTGCGACAGTTACAGTGAGCGCAACGCCAACAACTGCGGGCACGCTTGGTGGACTTGCAATCGTTACGTCCACCAGCTTAGATCCGACTTCAACCAACAATCAGTCCACGACTAGCACCGTGGTGACAGGAAGCATTTATAGCGCAATGCCGTCGATCTCTTCAATCTCGCCATATTACGTTCAAGCGGGATCGTCAGCCTTCACGCTCTCAGTGACGGGTGAGGGCTTCAATCAAGAATCGACTATCAATCTCGGTTCAACCGCGCTGACAACAACGTATTTAAGCGCCAACCAACTTGCCGCCTCGGTTTCAGCATCAGAGATTGCGAATTATGGTTGGGCTGCTGTCACTGTCACCAATCCAGCACCGGGCGGAGGGGTTTCAGACGCGATGCCGTTGACCATATACACAGTGGTCAACATACAGGCGAGCGGAATGCTTTTTGAACCGTACACACAGCAGCTCTATGCTACTATTCCCGGCAATGCAACGGGTATCACGGGCAATTCGGTGGCGACGATTAATCCGTTCACGGGAGTGGTGGGAACACCGATCACAGTAGGAAGCAATCCCAATGTTATGGCGGAAACCGCAGACGGAAATTATTTATACATCGGGTTGAGCGGAAGCGACAGCCTGGCGCAGTTCAATTTATTGAACCAGAGCGTGGGTGCTACTTTCCCCATCACCGAATCGTCAATCAATTATCCGGCAACGTGGCTGTCTGTAATGCCGGGAACAGATACAACGCTGGCTATAGATATGTCAAACGGTAAAGGCGGTATTGGAATATTCGATATCACCGGTAGCACAGGTACATTTCGGCCTAACTTGACTGGTAATGGCTACATTGCCGCATTTGCAAATGCCTCCGAGTTTTATACCTCCGACGGGAGCTTGTTTTATCGCTTCAGCGTAAACGCGAACGGCGTAAGTCCGATTGATAGCACAGAATTAAATGGCCTTAGTGGTTTTGACGCATTTATCCAGATCGCAGATGGACTTGTGTATGGAGCTGGTGGAGGCGTAATCAATCCGACTACTACTCCGCCGACACAAGTGGCGACACTTCCCTATAATGTTTTCTTCAGTGGCAACAACCCGAACGGCGATGGGATTGTTGTGGATCCCTCTCTGCAACGAGAATTCGTAGTACTTGAGAATATGGCGGGATCGTATGCTTACGGCTTAGTTCGTTACGATTTGACCACGTATACCCCCGAGTCATTTGTCGACTTGCCGTCTCCGCAGGCTGGCTATCAACTCAGTTGGACCGCATCGCGTTTCGGTCAGGATGGACTGGCACTCCTATCGACAGGGGAGGACTACTCCAATCAAATCGTCACAGTGCTGTACCTTATGCGCGGACCAATCGTGACACCGCAGTTACTCACGAAGAACTCAGCGGCGAGTTTGTCGTCGAGTTCGTCGAGCACGATTGCGCACGGATCCGGGAACGTGTTGCTGACGCTGACGGGAACGAACTTGCTTCCGGGCGTAGCAGTGACTTGGAATGGGAGCTACAGAACGACGACATGGTTGAACTCCACGCAAGCAACAGCGGCGATTCCGCAAAGCGATTTAGTTAACATTGGGAGTGCATCGTTGGTGGCAACAAACCCGGGTGCGTCCGGTTCGAATGCGCTGCAAATTACGATTGATTAGGCGGCAGTAATGCAGGAAGCAGACGTGGCGTGAGCTGCGTCTGCTTGAAAGCATAGATGGCAGAGAGTTTTCAATTCCACACTTTTACTAGAGCTGGTCTCATAAACCATCTGCAATGAAACAAGCAGTTCATACGACCCGCTTTGTTGCGGGTCTCATACCACCCGGATCAAGATCATGAACATTTATGAGACCAGTTGTAGTTGCAGGTGAAGGATAGGGCCCGGCGGTGACGCTACTTTGGCGAGGAGTGTGCTATTTGGGCCAGGAGTGCACTTCGCGAATGATGGGGAGGATGGTTTGAAGGGGGTCGGCTGTTTCCAATGCGGTGACGGAAGCTGTTTGATCGGTTAGCAGGCGCGGGAGGCGAGAGACGGTCACGTGGGCGGGGGAGAGGGATGCATTCATGTCGGCACACAAGTGTTCGCCGGCGGCTTTGGCCATTGCGTACTCGGTCATTCCGGCGGGGCGTTCGGTAACGAAGACGGTGGAGGGGTAGAAGATGGACAAGCTGGGCTGGCGCAGACGAAGTACCTCGGATAATTGCCAGAATCCATCGACGAAGAAAGCCATGAATTCCTTCAATCGCCCGGGGGAGAAGATTTCCGATTGATGGCGGAAGATGGTTGGAGTTGCGAAATAGTAGAGATGCGTGGGCGCGTCTTTGAGTGAGGCGAGTTGCTCGGCGGCGGGCTTTCGGACGTCGTAGGGAAGAATTTCGCAGAGGCCGCCGGCGGAGCGAATTTCCTGAGCTACTTTTTCCGCATCATTTTTTCCGGCCTGGTAAGTAATCACGACGCGGGCGCCGCCCGAGGCGACGAGCTTGGCGGTCAACTCACCCAAGCCGCGTGAGCCGCCAACGATCAAGGCGAGAGAACCGGCGAAATCTGTGGGGGCCACCAAACCGGCGATAGATTCCATGGCGGGCTGCGATACGGGTGGCGTGCGCGCGGAGGATTCGACAATGCCAGTGAGGCCGCCTCCTGCGATCGCCATCTGCACCGAGCTGAAACGTGGATCCGCTTCGGTCACGCGAAAGGCCAGGGAATCCTGAGGGAGTGATTCGGCGCAGGTTTGTATAGAGAGTTCACTATAAATGGAGTGCATGCCGGGGCAAATCATTCCGACGAGATGGGTGCTGGCAGCAAGAGCAGCGATGCGCGCAGCTCCAAGCCACCTGGTTGCGGATGGAAAGATTGCCGTCGCATTTTGTGAAGTCATCAGGAATGCAAGACGCCCGGAGAGAGCCGAGATTTGAGTGAAATCCAGATTCAGTGGCGTTGGCGAGAAAGGTATCAGTTCCAAAGAAGCGAGGGACGATTCGGGGGAATTCTGCCCGGGATCGCCAAAATCGATGGTGAGCTTAGAGCGTAAAACGTTGTTTGCGGAAATGTTCAGCCGTATGCGCGATGGCGTCTGCTGGGTGATGAGTAAATCTACAGACTCATCCAGATAGACGAACCGGCTGAACTGGATTCGGAGCCCGCTTATTGTCGGCAGCTCTGGTTGCGCTGCGGCCAGGGAATCGAGCGCCCACAGCAACAGGTGGATTCCGTGAACGACGGGCGCGCCCGCGGAAGTGCGGGGCGCGGCAAGTGGATCGACATGGATTGGATTGTGGTCGCCAGAGATGGATGCGAAAAGTTTCTGGTCGGAGAAGGTGAATGTACGCTGTGCCAATTTCATCAACTTGTTCCTCTGCGGTTCCAGTGTGGAAGTTAAAAACCCTTGTAGACGATGCCGGGGGCGGGCTGGTTGAGAAGGATGGTGATGATAGCTGCGATCAGGAAGAGAGCGCTGGAGAAAACGACACGGGTGTAACGGCTCATGAGGAAAGCGCGCAGGGGTGTGTTGGCGGAGAAGAGGAAGGTGTGGATAGATTCCCAGAGTGCGAGGACGACGGTGGCGGTGAGGATGATGGCGCACCAGATGGCGAGCCATTGGATGGAGCCGAGGACGGAGAAGATAGAGTGCAATTGAGACCAGGTGGACCAGAACCAGAAGAGGGTGAGTGCGAACCATGTGAAGGTGAGTCCGCGACCGAAGGCGATGTAGATGGAGTTTGCGGCTAGGGATTTATAGCCTTTGCGGCCGAGGCGGCTGGCGAGCCAGAGTTGCCAGAATTTGTTGATGGCAACTCCGGCGCCCTGGAGGAGACCGAAGACGGCGAACTCGGAGGGGCGGCCGTGCCAGATGCCGACGAGGAAGAATGTGACGAAGAAGCAGAAGACGCCGAGGTAGGTTTGCAGGGTGATATTGGAGACGCGGCGCATCAATGTGATGAGGAGGGGATTGTAGACGTAAGTTTTGAGCCAGTTGGAGAGGGTGATGTGCCAGCGGGACCAGAAATCGAGGAAGGAGGAAGCGGAGAAGGGACGGTTGAAGTTTTCCGGGAGGCGTATGCGCATGAGTCGCGCGAGTGCGATGACGATGTCAATGTAGCCGGAGAAGTTGCAATAGAGGAAGAGGGGATAGAGGAGGGCGAGTTTGAAGGCGGCGAAAAGTTTGAGGGAGAGAGGGAAGTTGGGATGGAGTTGAGCCAGAGAGTCCTGCTGAAAAGCGTGGAGGAGCATGGCGAGGACGTTGACTTTGAAGAAGCCGAGGACGATGCGCTCGAGTTGGACGCCGATGACGTGGGGGCCGAGCGGGATGGGGGTGGTGGCGAATTGGTCGCGTGCGAAATCGTCGTAGAACTGTATGGGGCCGGAGACGAGGGTGGGGAAGTTGAGTGTGTAAAGGAG
>DAHXOQ010000124.1 GCA_027364815.1 Acidobacteriaceae bacterium
GAGTCGAGAATGTCTTATGCAAATTCAAATGCATCACATCGACGCCGAAATCGCCTGGCCGCGCTTTGCCCACCAGCGCATTCATATTCGCGCCATCCATATAGAGCAACGCGCCCTTCGCGTGCAGAATATCAGCGATCTTGTGAATCTGGTTTTCAAAGACTCCAATCGTCGAAGGATTCGTCAGCATCAGCGCCGCGGTCTCATCATCCACCTGCCGCGCTAACGCTTCCAGATCAATCCCGCCCTCTGGATTCGATTTCAAATTCTCCACCGTGTATCCGCAGATTGCCGCCGTCGCCGGATTCGTACCGTGCGCGGAATCAGGAATCAGGACTTTCTTGCGAGCATTGCCTTTGGACTCGTGATACGCGCGAATCAGCAGAATACCCGTCATCTCTCCATGCGCGCCGGCTGCCGGTTGCAGCGTAATCGCATCCATCCCCGTAATCTCAAGCAGGCATTTCTGCAGCAGTTCGACAATCTCCATCGACCCCTGCGAGAGCGACTCCGGCTGATAGGGATGCGCCTCGGCCAGCCCCTCAATCCGCGCGACGTATTCGTTCACCCGCGGGTTGTACTTCATCGTGCAGGAGCCCAGCGGATACATCCCCAAATCAATGGCATAGTTCCACGTCGAGAGGCGCGTGAAGTGCCGGATGATTTCAATCTCGCTCACCTCGGGCAGCGGCGCCGCATCTTTGCGATAGGCCTTACCCAGCGCACTCTCTGCATCGACCTTCGGCACATCAAGCGGTGGCAACTTGTACCCGCGCTTGCCCGGCGCCGACTTCTCGAAGATCAACCCTTCGTTCTGCGTCTGATGCATCCGAACTTTTTTCGTCGTGATCTCGTTAACCATTATTTTTTCGCCTCACTGGGAGATTCAGTTGCCAATACTGTCGCTGCAGCTTCCGGTTCCATTTCAAATTTTTCATTTTCCGCCAGATTCGTTTTACTTGTACCACCAATACTCTTAGGAGCTTTTGTCCAACGAACTTTTTGTCCGATGGCGGAAGTTGCGGAGGTGAAGATAATCAGCGCACGCTTGCAATCACCCAAGGCACGGTGCGTATCATCGGTCGATAGCTTCCCTACTCTAGCCAAGGAATCGAGCCGATAACTTGGTAGACCAGGCCAAGCGCGACGCGCCCTTTTCAAGGCGCATGTGTAACTGTTCTTTATTTCAAATCCATGCTTTTCTGCGGCACTATACAGAAATCCCATATCAAATTCTGCGTTGTACGTGACCAATGGCAAATCCCCGATAAACTCAATGAATTGATTCATTGCATCCCTTATTTCAATCCCGTCACTCTCAACCATTTTCTGTGTGATTCCGGTGATCTCAGTAATTTTCTTTGGAATTCGATTTTGTGGCCTCACAAGTGTATTAAATGCATCGTGGTTATCAGATTCGAGATTTACTCGTATTGCACCAAATTCAATAATTTCATCTGTTCTTGCGCTAAGGCCCGTTGTCTCTAGGTCTAGAACAACGAATTGATGAGGCAAGAGATCTAAGATGCCTGATGAGTTCGAGATTGCATCTGAAGGTCTATCTGAGGGATTTGATTTGACTGGCAAGCTATTAAATTCTGAAGACTCCGGTCGAGGCCTCGTGTTCTTAAAGAGGGAAGCCATAAGAACAAGAACGCAAATCAAACCGGCAATTACTACGATGGCTTCCATGATTATCCCTTTTGTACCCTGTTACACACTACCCCACCCGATCAATCTCTTCCTTCTTTGTCAACTCCGTCGCGCACCACAAACTCGCATTTCCCAACTCCGGATAATGCTTGCTCAAATCCAATCCGCCAATAATCTTCTCGTTGAGCAATCTCTCATTCCACGCTGCCGGCGTTTCTTTCGTCTCCAGCACAAACTCGTGGAACCTCGGCGCACCCGTGAATCTCAACTTCACTCCAGGCAACGACGACAGCTTCTTCGCCGCGTAATCCGCCTTCGCAAAATTATGCTCGGCCAGCTCGCGAATCCCCTCTTTGCCGTAAACCGTCAGGAAGATTGTCGCCATCAATGCAACCAAAGCTTGATTGGTGCAAATATTCGAAGTCGCCTTCTCTCTCCGGATGTGTTGCTCTCTCGTTGAGAGAGTCAGAACAAATCCTCGGTTTCCATCGTGGTCCACTGTCTGCCCGCAAAGCCTTCCCGGCATCTGCCGCAGATACTGTTCCTTAGCTGCGATAACGCCGCAAAACGGTCCGCCATAAGTTGGCGCAACACCAAACGATTGCGCTTCCATGCTGACAATATCCGCATCCACCGGCGGCGCAACGATGCCAAGCGAAATCGCTTCAGCAATCGAAACAATCAGCAACGCGCCCTTCGCATGTGCAATCGCCGCAATCGCAGGAATATCCTCAATCACGCCAAAGAAGTTCGGGCTCTGCACCAGCACTGCCGCAGTCTCATCTGTAATCGCCGCATCCAGCGCCTTCAAATCCACGCGCCCCGTCTCGTTGTCATAGCCGACATACGTCGTCGGAATCTTCTGATGCTGCGCGTATGTGGCCAGCACTTCGCGATACTCCGGATGCACCGCACGCGCCACAACCGCATGAGACCGTCCCGTAATCCGCACCGCCATCATCACTGCTTCAGCCGCGCCAGTCGAGCCGTCATACATGCTTGCGTTAGCCACATCCATGCCCGTCAACTCGGCGATCATCGTCTGAAATTCAAAAATCGCCTGCAGCGTTCCCTGCGTAATCTCCGGCTGATACGGCGTGTAGCTCGTCAAGAATTCCCCGCGCTGCACCAGCGAATCAATCACCACCGGCCGGTAATGCCGATAAACGCCCGCGCCCAGAAAATTCGCATACCCCTGCCCATTCTTAAGGCCAGCGGCGCGGAAGTGGTCAATAATCTCGCTCTCGCCAAGTTGGCGCGGAACGTCCAGATCACGCGTGATGCGGAATTCTTCAGGGATAACGGAAAAGAGGTCGTCGATTGCAGCGGCGCCGATGCGAGCAAGCATCGCTTCGCGCTCCGCAGGAGATTTTGGAAGATAGCGCATGATAGCGTCCAGCCTCTTGCTTCTAGCTGTCAGCTAAAAGCTCTTTGATCTGGGTATTCAAACAATTGGATGATGCCGACAATAAAGCCGATTCAAGTCCAAACCAATTTTAGCCGAGCGCATGCCCTCCGCGTTCCAAAATGCGGCTGTACGCATTGATGAGACCAAAAGCAGCATGCTTCGGCCCCGAATCTGCTTCAAATCTGGTTCAGAAAACAGCTTTACGCGCCGGTCTCTTCGCTGACAAAGGCCTCGTATGCTGCGGCGTCGAGCAGTGAGTTCATTTCTGTCGGGTCGCTGAGCTCAACCTTGATGATCCACGCCGCGTGCGCGTCTTCGTTAATCTGGTCCGGCGCATTCTTCAGCTCTTCATTGACGGCGGTAACTTTGCCAGTCACCGGCGAAAAAAGATCGCTGACCGCCTTCACGCTCTCAACCGAGCCGAAAGTCTGCCCTGCTGTAACCGTGTCGCCAACTTTGGGTGCGTCAACGTAAACGATGTCGCCGAGTGAGCTCTGCGCATAGTCGGTAATGCCGATGGTTCCGGCTGTGCCAACAACTTCAATCCATTCGTGCTCGCGGGAGTAACGGTATTGCGTAGGATATGCCATGGCTAAAACCTTTCGTGATTAGTGTACAAGAAGCAGCGTCAAAAACAGCGTCAAGCGCCAAGCGTCGAGTCAATAGCGTGAAGTGGATGAACGCAAATTACGATTCACTACCGGTTCTCCCATGGTTTCTACTGGCTAGACGCTAAACGCTTGACGCTCGACGCTGTTTTTTCACTTGTCGAAGAACTCGCCCTTCCCTCCATTCGCCCACGGATCATAATGCGCCGCAAAATTGGCGCGATCCGAAGTCGAAGGATGACTTCCAAACCAGAACTCCATAAAAGGACTTGGATTCGGATCCTCAAGCCAAAGTTCACCGAGGTGATTGAACGAGGCCACGGCCGTCTTCTGCGGATCGGCAACCAGCGTGTGAATCGCCTCCTGTCCATAAACATCCGCCTGGTGCTCAAAGTGCCTGCTCACAGCGTTCATCGCCGGGGTCAGGAAGGTTGCAACGATGGTGAGTGCAAGCAGCAGCACTGTAAAACCCGCGCGGCTATCGAGCGATTCAATCCCCCACTTCGCGCCATTCTTTTTGAAGATCCACTCACCCAGCTTTGCGCTCACCCAAAAAAGAAAGCAGAAAATCACCACATCGAGCGCAAACTCCTTGGGAATATGGTTCAAAACATAATGTCCGCTCTCATGCCCCACGATGAAGAGAGTTTCATCTTCCGGCAGCCGATCTGCGGTGGTATCCCAAATCACCATGCGTTTGGTCCTGCCCATCCCCGCCACGTACGCATTCACGCCATTTGATTTTTCGCTTTGCAACGCAAGGAACATCTTGTCGCGCGGAATGTTCGTCCCCGTGCGCGCCACCAATGTCTCCAGCCGCGACACCAGCGCCGCGTGGTGCATCTCAAGCGGCTCGCTCTTCACAAAGATATTCGCGATGTACGGCGAAACAATAATTCCGAAAGCCAGAATTGGAATCGTGATCAGCCAACTCCACACCCAATACCGGCGCGGCGAAACTTTCACCAGCCAATTGAAGAAAAGCAGTATCAGCACTCCAAACAAAACACCCAGCCCCAACGCTTTTCCCTGATCAACAAACCACCCGCCCCAGCTCTGTACACTGATTCCGAAGTGCCGCTCCACATGCTCGCCATACAGCCCCAGCGGCAAATCCGCAAGCGTCGTAATCACAATAAAAATCGCAAAGTAAAAAATCCCCTGAATCCACCGCGCATGGAATCGCGCCACAACCCACTTCTCAATACGCACCGCCAGCCTTGATGCAAGAATCACCCAAACCACCAGCAATCCCCACAACGTTCCCACAATGGTAAGAATGTTTCTCACCCGTGTAATCGCGATCGCATGGCGCAGCTTCTCCGGCGAAAGCTGATAGCTCTGCTTTGACTCTCCATTCGTTACCGCTGTAACCGGAGTCGATTGTGTCGTCGCTGCCGGCTGAGCGGGCGCCGTGGCACTGGCAGGCGCGGAAGCATCTTTTGCTTGTGCCTTCAAAACTGGCGCGCCTAGCGCAAAAAACAAGCAACCCGTCGCAATCAAAACTCGTTTCATCATTTTCTCTCCTGAATGGTTATCAACCTGAGCTATCCAAGTAACTTCATCTGAAACTTCCCGATTTTTCAGCCATGAACCTTGATTTTGGCGAGGGAATACGGGTCCCGGTCCTCTCGTAACTAGACCTCATGCCGTCTAAACAGTTACAAGAAAGTTGTACGTCAATGACTGGAGCTTATGCCAGAGGTATTTCCGATCCCTTCTTTTTTTCAACGCACTCATGCCAAATTTAGCCTCTGTGGTTTAGTTTTACTGCTGAGTTTCACAACTGCGCTCGCAACCACACCGTCACAGGCGCAAGCGCAAAATCAAGCTCCACCCCTGCTGACCACCCTCAGTGATGAGCTCAACCGCGCCTTCTCACAGCTAGGCAGGACCACACCAGCAGCCATCCAGCCGACAACACCCGCACAAAAAGACGCTGGCAAATCTGGCGAAAAGAGTCCTCCCCAACCGCCCTACTTCATCAGTTACTCCATCAGTGATGAAAGCGCCGTTTCTATTCGCGCACAGTATGGCGCCTTGACCGATGCCTCTGACAGTCACACACGCTCAGGCGACATTGTCGTTCGTATCGGCGATCCCGCACTCGACAATACCCACGGCAATCATCACAGCTCGGCATCAAATGGAATCGGGATTCCTCTCGGCAATGACAGCAACGCCATCGCCCACTCGCTCTGGCAGGTCACCAACATTGCATACGCCCGCGCACTCGACAGCTACCTGCGCGTCAAAACTGAGTCGCAAGTCCGCGCCAAAGAGGAAGACACCTCCGCCGACTTCAGCAAAGAGCAGCCACAAATCTCCATCGGCACACCAGCCGCGCCGCCCAAAGTCGACCGCGACGCGTGGGAGAAGCGGGTCCGTGCTCTTTCCGCCATCTTCCGCGAGTATCCCGATGTCTACCAGAACATGGTGATGTTCACCGCGCAGAGTGAAACGGATTACTTTGTCTCCTCTGAAGGCTCGCGTATCGTTGAGCCGCATCGTGCAGCGCGCCTCGTGATCTACGCCGTAACCCGCGCGGAGGATGGAATGGACCTCTTTCGCGATCAAACTTTTGAAGCCGAAACTGCAGATGGCCTACCCGATCAGGCAACAATTGAAGCCACCGTGCGCGAACTCGGTAAAAGTCTCGAAGCTCTTCGCAAAGCTCCAGTCACTGAACCCTTCAACGGCCCCGCAATTCTCTCCGGTCGCGCCGCCGCAGTTTTCTTTCACGAGGTTCTCGGCCATCGTCTCGAGGGCCAGCGCCAGCGCGGTGACGAAGAGGGGCAGACCTTCACCAAGGAATTGAACAAGCCCGTTCTCCCCAGCTTTCTCTCCGTCGCTGACGATCCAACCATCAGCACCTTCGGCAAAACCTGGCTCTCTGGCACATACGCTTACGATGACGAAGGTCAAAAAGCCCGACGCGTCGATCTCATTGAAGATGGTGTCCTCAAAACATTTCTCATGTCGCGCCTCCCCATCGCCAGCTTCTCCACTTCAAACGGGCACGGACGCTCACAAACAGGAAAAATGCCAACTGGCCGTCAAGGCAACCTCATCGTGAGCTCGACTAAAACTGTAAGTGACCAGGAGCTACGTAAGCAGCTCATCGCCGAAGCCAAAAGACAGGGCAAGCCCTACGGCCTCTACTTTGAAGACATCTCTTCCGGCTTCGCCGTCACTCAACGCTCTTCGCCGCAAGCCTTCCAGGTCATTCCACTGGTTGTCTGGCGAGTCTATGTCGACGGCCGTCCCGACGAACTTGTGCGTGGAGTCAGCATTGTCGGCACGCCTCTTGCCGCCATGAATCGCATTCAGATGACCAGCGACAAAAGTGAAGTCTTCAATGGTGAGTGCGGCGCGGAGTCAGGCACCGTCCCCGTCAGCGCCGTCGCACCGGCCATGTTGCTCAGCGAGATGGAAACCCAGCGACAACCGCAAGGCACTGCGCGACCGCCAATCCTGCCTATCCCCGGCGCTCCTGATGATGGAAGATCGAAGCCCGACGTGAAGGAGGCAAAATGAAGAAGCGGACACAATCAATTATTCTCTCTGCCGCCACGCTCTTCTTCGCATTGTCCTTTGCGCACGCGCAAGTCACAAGAGCAGACGCCGAAAAAGATCCCATCCTCCGTGCCATGCTCACCGAGCTTGACCGCACCAAAGCCGATCTCCAGCTCAAGGGTTTTGAAAAGCCTTTCTACATTGAGTACCGCATCGACGAAATCACCGCCTTCCGCACCAACGCCGAGTACGGCGCTTCGCTAGGTTCATCGCGCATCCAACGCCGTGCAGCACGCGTCACGGTTCATGTCGGCGATTACAAATTGAACAGCTCCGGCAGCGGCGACAGCACCGCCGAACTGGCGACACTCGACAACGACGAGATTGCCTTGCGCAGCACTCTCTGGGCCGCAACCGACGAGGCCTACAAAGCCGCTCTCGCCGCCTACTCGCGCAAACAAGCCGAGCTCAAGCAGGTTGAAACCCCTCCCCAGGCTGATGATTTCTCCCACGAGAAACCGCTCATTCTCATCGAGCCCATCAAAACCTTCTCCGTCGATGAGAACGCCTGGATCAATTCAATCGCCGAGGCCAGCGGAATCTATCTCACCACCAAAGGACTCAAGGCCAGCCCCGGCGACGTGCAGTACTCAACTACATCTTTCAATGCCTACGCAGACACTAGTTATTTTGTGAACTCCGAAGGCACCATCACCCGCTCAACCGAGATGCGCTTTGACGAGAGCTTCAGCGTTGGCGGCCAGGCTGCCGATGGAATGAGCCTCGACCGCAGCTACTATCTCGCCGGCAACTCTCTCGCTGATCTCGACTCTCCAACAGAGTTCAATCATCACGCCATCGATTGCATCAATGGACTCGCCGACCTCATCAACGCGCCGCTCGTCGAAGCGGAGTATCACGGCCCCATCCGCATTGAAGCCGCCGCAGCAGCAGGAATCATG
>DAHXOQ010000125.1:0-3081 GCA_027364815.1 Acidobacteriaceae bacterium
GCTGCCGTGGCGGTCAAGATGATCGGGGGTGATGTTCAGAATGACGGCGATGCGGGGACGGAACTGCTGAGTGCTCTCAAGTTGGAAGCTTGAAACTTCAAGCACGCTCCAGCTTTCGTCGGTGCTTTCATCGATGAGAGAGACGACAGGGACGCCGATGTTGCCGCCAACGAGTGTTGGCATGCTTGCGGCTTTTAAAATTTCTCCGCAGAGTGCGGTAGTGGTGGTTTTTCCGTTGGAACCGGTGATGGCGAGGATTTGTCCACGCAGGTAGCGTGCGGCAAGTTCAAGTTCGCCAATGACGGGGAGACCGAAGCTCTGCACCTGGACGAGCTCGGGAGTATCCATGGGGACACCGGGACTGACGACAATGAGATCCTGACGGCGGAAGGTGAGCAAGCCGTGACCGCCGGCTTCGACCATGATTCCTTCTTCGAGAAGCGCAGGAATGTCGCGCGCAAGAGCTTCGGCGCTGCGAATATCGGAGACCGTGACCTGGGCTCCGCGCTTGCGCAGAAAGAGAGCCGCGGCGAGGCCTGATTTTCCGAGGCCAACAACGAGAACTTTTTTACCTTTTACATCTGACATACTTTTACCTTTTCAACTGCTGGTGCATTCATTTTTGCACCTTATTGGTATTTCAGTACCGTTAATCAACGCAGTTTCAGTGTAGTGAGTGCAAAGAGAGCAAACACCAGCGCCCCGATCCAGAAGCGGGCTATCACTTTTGACTCAGCCCAACCGAGTTGCTCGAAGTGATGGTGGATTGGGGCCATCTTGAAAATGCGTTTTTTGCGCAATTTGTAACTGCCCACCTGGAGCATCACAGAGAGCGCTTCAAGAATAAAGATGCCGCCGATAAAGGGCAAGAGCAGCTCCTGGCGGATGATGACGGCGACGGTTGCGATCGCGCCGCCGAGAGCGAGCGAGCCGACGTCGCCCATGAAAATTTCTGCCGGGTGGGCGTTGTACCAAAGAAAACCAATGGAAGCGCCGACCATAGCGCCGCAGAAAACGGTAAGTTCGGAGACCATGGGCATGCGCTGGAGTTCAAGGTAGTCCGAAAAGACGATGTGGCCGCTGAGGTAAGTGAGTACAGTGAGCGCTCCAGCAGCGATGATGGTGCAGCCGATGGCGAGGCCATCAAGGCCATCCGTGAGGTTGACGGCGTTGGTAGAACCGACAAGGACAAGTACGACGAAGATGACGAAAGGCAAAAATGCGAGGAAGCCAAAGTAAGGGATGGTACCGGCCCAGTGCCATAGAAGATCGGGATGCCACTGCTTCAGGAATGGAACGGTCATCACGGTGGAGAAGATGCGGAATTGCTGCAGGATAATGAGGGAAGCGGCGACGGCGACGGCGACAACAGCCTGCCAGAAGAGTTTGGTTCGCGCGGTGAGGCCGAGGTTGCGGCGCTGAACTACTTTGATGTAATCATCAGCAAAACCGATGGCTCCGAAAGCGAGTGTGGAGCAGACGACGACCCAGACAAATGGATTTGAGGGATCGGACCAGAGTACGGTGGGGATGATAATGGCGACGAGGATCAGGACTCCGCCCATGGTTGGCGTGCCGGATTTTTTCTTATGCGATTCGGGGCCGTCTTCTCGAATGAATTGGCCGATTTGAAATTCGCGGAGTTTTTCAATGACATAAGGACCGATGAGCAGCGTAATGAGCAGCGCCGTCAGTGATGCGAAGGCCGTCCGAAAGGTCAGGTAGTGGAAGATTCGGAAGGTGTGAAAAGACGGATAAAGTTTTTGGTACAAAAGCCAGTAAAGCAAGCGGCCTCCAGCGTGATGAAAAGCGGTTTCACTTCGATTTTACTAGGGCGGGGAGTAAGGCTGAAAAACCTCGCCAATTCCCTGCCCCTGCCTTCATTTGGACTTCTGTTGCGCGTTGAGTTGCTTGGTGAAATCGGCTTCACGATCAGCAATGAAAGCTTTGTAGCCGTCGGGATCGATGAAGGCGTTCTTGTCCCCGGAGTTGAAGCGTTTAAGCTTTTGGTCGAGGTTGAAGTACGCGCCATGTGCGCCGAGGAAGAGATCGCATGGGAGGGTTTGGAGGGTGGCGAATCCTCGCTTGTAATCCTCGGCGATCTTAGGGTATGCGGCGTTGCTGACAAGTTTTGCGCCGGCGTTTACGTATGGTCCGCCAACGATGACGACGTGGAGAGTGCGGCCCTCGTCGAGTAGATCGAATGTCCAGGTAGTTGTGCCCTTGGTGTGGCCGGGAGTGAGGTGCGCCTTGAGTCGGACGCCGCCGAATACGATGCGCTCGCCGTCGTGGACAATGTGATCGACTTTGGTGGGCGTGAATTGCATTGAGGGGTCGTTGCCATATTGGTAATCGCGCTTGCCGCCGGATTCTACGGCAGGTACGTCAGCATCCATTACGTAGTATTGGGCCTGGGTCATGCGCTTGACGAGTGCCGCGCCGCCGCAGTGATCGTAGTGGGCGTGGCTGATGAGGATCATGTGAATGTCTTTGAACTTGAAGCCGAGCGACTCAAGGTTTTTCTTGAGGAATGGCACGGATGATTCAGGGCCGGTGTTGATGAGGATGAGGCCTTCGTTGGTGGCGATGATGTATGCGGCTTGCTCCACACTACCGACGTAGTAAAGATTGCCTGCGATTTTGAATGGGGCAATGGGGGTGTTCCACTCAGTCGCGAAAGCCGTGCGCAAGGGCAAGAGTAAGAGAGCCAGTGCGAAGAGGATGCGGCGTAGTCGCAGTTTCATGAGTTGACCTCAGTTCGATTTGTGATCGAGGTAGATGGATAATGCCTGTTCGAGTTTGACTCCACGCGAACCTTTGAGCAACACCAGATCACCTTTGCGGAGATTTTCACTCATCCATTTTCCTGCGGCTTCAGCGTCGGCGAGAAACAATGCGGAGACTCCCGAGGAACAGGCTGCGGCGGCAAGATGCTCTGCGTTACCGCGAACACCAACGACAAGATCGAGACCGGCTTCTACGGCTGCGCGTCCACAGCTTGTGTGCAACGCAGGGCCCTGAGCGCCGAGTTCGAGCATTTCGCCTGCGACAAGAATTCTTCTTCCGCCTGACGAAATTTTG
>DAHXOQ010000125.1:3091-8136 GCA_027364815.1 Acidobacteriaceae bacterium
GTTGACAGCGAGCGTCTCGCCGCGCTTGTCACCGGGCTTGAGAGATTCGATTGCGAGTGCGGCTTTGAATGGATCGACTCCGGCTTCAATTGCGACGGCCATGGCAGCGAGCGCGTTAGTTGCATTGTGCATACCGACCATGGGCAGAGTGAATGCGCCGGCTTGCCCATCCCAATGGAAGGCGGCATGGACTCCTGTTTCGTCTTCTGTAACCGAAGTGGTTTGCAGAACTGCGCTGGGAGCAGCGCCGAAATAGAAGACGCGGCCGGGAAAATTGCGGCCGAATTGCGCGACATATGGATCGTCGCAATTAAGAAATGCAACGCCATTCTGGGGCAGGGCTGCAATGAGTTCGAATTTTGCGCGCGCAATTCCATCCTGGCCGTCGGGAAAACTCTCAATGTGCGCTGTGCCGACATTGGTCACAACGCCCCAGTCGGGGGTGGCGATGCGCGCTAGCGATTGAATTTCGCCCGCGTGATTCATGCCCATTTCAATGACCGCGTATTCGTGCTCAGGCTCAAGCTTCAGCAATTGCAGCGGGAGGCCGAAGCCGTTATTGAGATTGCCCTCTGATTTGTGGACGTTGAACTTTGCGCTGAGTGCGGCGGCGATGGCGTCCTTGGTGGTGGTCTTTCCCGCTGAGCCGGTGACAGCGACCAAACGCTTGCCCCATTGACGGCGCACAAGAGAGGCGAGCGATTGCAGTGCGAGAAGTGTGTCGTCGACAACGAGCAGAGGCGCGGCGAGAGCAGCATCAGGAAGCGATGCCAACTGCGCACGCGCAACAACTGCGGCGATTGCTCCGCGTTCAATGGCTGCGGAAACAAAATCGTGACCGTCGAAGCGCTCGCCGTGAATAGCGAAGAAGAGATCCCCGCTTTGAAGTGTCCGCGAGTCGATGGAGTATCCCTTGGCGATGAGCTCGCCCGCGTGCGGAATTGAGGACGGAGCTTCAAGCGCCGCGTTTGCACCCATGGCGGCTTCAGCCAAAGTCAGCTTCATTGGGCACCGGCTTTCTGGATTGTGCGCAGAACTGAGCGAGCAACGGCCGCGTCGTCGAATGGAATGGTACGGTCAGCGAGAATCTGTTCCGTCTCATGGCCCTTGCCGGCAATCAAAACAATGTCGCCGGTCTTTGCTTGAGTCAATGCAATTTCAATTGCCTTGGCGCGATCCGGCTCAACGAGAAATTCGACGTCGGTTTCCTTCAAGCCGGGGATGATTTCGGCAAGGATTGCGGAAGGATCTTCGGAGCGGGGATTATCGCTGGTGGCGACGACAAGGTCGCTTCCCATTCCTGCCGCACGACCCATACGTGGACGTTTGGTGCGGTCGCGATCGCCACCACAGCCGAAGAGAGTGATGACGCGCGAGCCCGGTGTGGGCTTCATCTTCTGCGCAAGCGCGGTGAGATTGATGAGAGCGTCGTCGGTGTGTGCGTAGTCGACAATGACGGTGAAATCCTGCCCACCATCGACGGTTTGAAAACGCCCCGGGACAGGTTGGAGATTGGGGATGGCTGTGATGAGCGCGGAAAATTCGACGCCGCGTGCATGAGCTGCGGTGAAGGCTGCAAGGAGATTGAGTACATTCACTTCGCCTGCAAGTTTGGAGCGGACTTTGGCTGAACCGGCGGGAGTTTTGAGATCGAATTCTGCGCCCGCTGGAATCAACTTCAGGTTTTCGGCACGCCAGTCGCCGTTATTAATGCCGTAGTTGCGAATTTCAGAGCCAGCTTTTTTGGCCGCTGCACTCAACTTTTCTGAATGCTCATCGTGCGCGTTGATGACGGCCACACGAGGGCCGCGATAACGAGAACCATCGAAGAGAAGTTTCTTGGCGGCAAAGTACTCCTCCATGGTGCGGTGATAGTCGAGGTGATCGCGCGTGAGATTGGTGAAGATTGCGACATCGAACTCAAGGCCGTAGACGCGGCCCTGATCGAGGGCGTGGCTTGAGACTTCAGTGACCAGTTCGGTTGCGCCCAGTTCGGCTCCCTCGGCCATTAACTCAAAAAGATCGCGCGATTCCGGTGTGGTGTGAATGGAGGGTCGAGTGACCCCGGCAATGTGGTATTCGATGGTGCCGATGAGAACGCTCTTGCGAGAGGCAGCGTTGAGGAGAGCTTCTGTGAGGAAGGCGGTTGTTGTTTTGCCGTTAGTGCCAGTGATGCCGATGGATTTGAGCTTGAGTTCAGGATGCTGAAAGAAGGCGCGCGATGCTTCGGCAAGTGCTCGGCGGCCATGCTCCACTTCAAGAACTGGAAGACCGGGCTGATAGACCATGAGGTGATCGACCGTGGGAGCGGAGTCGGTGATGATGGCTCCCGCACCAGCGGATATGGCTTTATCAATGTATCGATTTCCATCGGTCGAGCCGCCCTTCATCGCGACGAAGACCGCGCCCGGCTTCACGCGGCGCGAATCATACTCAACGCCGGTGAGAGCTTCTCTGCGGTCACCTATTGCGACAACTGATGCGACTTCGGACTTCAGGTCATTCCAAAACATTTCATGCTCGATTCGTACTCGATTCTAGACTTCTACAACATGACTCAACAAATTCGCCTGAGAAATTACCGCTCGCACTTGACCACAATTTGCGTTCCTGCGGCGACCATGGTTCCTGCCGCCGGTGCTTGTTCACGCACTTTGCCGCTGCCCACAACACGAACATTCAAGCCGGCACTTGAAGCGAGTTCCATGACCTTGCGCACTTCAAGGCCGATAAACTTTGGCACTTTGACCTTTTGCGCATTCTTGGTTGCGGCTGCATCGGTTGTGCTGGATGCGCTTGTGTTCTTTGACTGCGGTCGATTCGATTTCGTCTCAGTGGGCTTGGTGTTGTTCTTCTGGGTGTTGGGCGCGTTCGCAGATGTGGCCTGATCGCCGTTTTGGCGCAGTGGATCGTCTTCAGGCAGATCATTGGCGGCGGCAAAGAGCGCGTTCACGTCGCCGTTGTTTGATTCCCCGCCATCGACGACGGCGTGTTTGTCTTTGGTCGGAGTCGCAACATGCTTGCGCACTTCAATGTCGTGCGGAACGCCGAGATACTCGAGGACTGCTTGAGCAACTTCAGCGAAAACTGGAGCGGAGACGGTTGCGCCATAATAATCTCCCTTGGGTGAATCGATGACAATGGCAACAGCGATAACCGGATTGTTGACGGGCGCAATTCCTACAAACGACGCAATGTGCATCGTCTTCGAATAAGTGTGAGTCCTGGGGTCGATCTTCTGCGCGGTTCCGGTTTTTCCACCACTGGAGTAGCCGTTGAGCTGGGCTTGTCTTCCAGTGCCATAGAGAACGACTCCTTCCATCATCTGGCGCATCTGTGCTGCGGTCATCTCGGAGATGACGCGGTGTGCTCCAGCCGGAAGCGGATTGATGAGGGATTCTCCGGGGCCGACGTGAGGCTGAGCTGTGGGCGATAATCCGGATGCAGGCTGCTCAGGCATGAGGACGTGCGGAGGAAGATAGGTGCCGCCGTTAGCAATCGTTGAAACCATGGAGACGAGTTGCAGAGGCGTGACACCGATTTCCTGACCGATGGCGATGGAACCGATCGAAGAGCCACTCCATCTTTTGACAGGCTGCAAGAGACCACGAGTTTCGCCGGGGAGTTCGATGCCGCTGCGCGAACCAAAACCGAAGTCACGCACAAATTGGTAGAAGCGATCGGGGCCGACCTTCAGAGCAAGTTTGACGGCGGCAACGTCGCTTGATTCTTCAAGAGCTTTGTGGACGGGTATGACGCCGTAGTGCTCACCTTTGTCATCGTGAATGACGCGTCCGGCAAGTGTGATTTGCCCGCCCTGGCAATCGATGGGGTCATCGGGCTTGGCGACCTGCGATTCAAGTGCGGCTGAGTAAGTCATGAGCTTGAAGGTTGAGCCGGGCTCGTAAACATCGCTGACGGCATGGTTGCGCAAAAGCTCAGGCGAGGTGTGACGAAAATCATTGGGGTTGAAAGAGGGGCGAATGGCGAGTGCGAGAATTTGTCCGGTGTGCACGTCCTGCACGACGACGGTTCCGTTGAGTGCGTGAGTGCGTTCCATCGCGTGGTCTAGCGCGCGCTCGGCTTTGAATTGAATATTTTCGTCGATGGTGAGGACCAGATTGCGCCCTGGCTCAGGTTCCTGTGCGGTTGAGCCGGAGACACGACCGTTCGCGTCACGGGCAATATACATGCGCCCCGGCGCGCCGTGGAGTTGCGATTCAAATTTCTGCTCCACGCCGCCGAGGCCATTGTCGTCGATGCCGACGTAGCCGAGAATTTGCGCGGCGATCTGGTCGTCAGGATAGAATCGCTCAAATTCCTTTTGAAAGTAGATGCCCTTGAGGTTCAATGCTCGCACACGGGCTGCTGTCTCTGGCGAGACGCGGCGTGCAATCCATGTGAAGTTGTGCGCATTTTCAAGGCGGTCGCCGATCTCGGATTCCGTGGTGTGCGTATCATCGGGATCGGTGTGGAGGATGGCGGAGAGTTGGACGGCGGCGGATTTTTTGTCTTCAATTTCGCTGGGAACGCCATAGATGGAGTCGACCAGAACGGTCATGGCGAGCTCGCGCAGATTGCGATCGTAGAGAACTCCGCGGCGGGGTGCGACTTCAAAGGTGCGTGATTGCTGCTTGCCGGCCTTCTCTACATACTCGGCGTGGCGAACGACTTGAAGCATGAAAAGTTTGCCGATAATGAGGATGACCCAGAAGGCAAAGAATCCGCTGATGATCCAGAAGCGGGCAGTACGAATGGGCACGATGCGCGTGGCGCTTGGTTGCGTCGAGTTGGTCTGCGTGAATCCGGTCATTCACTTCCGCCCGTGATGCTTGATGTTTCGATAGCTTAACGCAAAATCAGGGCGCTAAGATGCGCCCTGATTTTGAGATCAATTTCGAGTGAGAACGCCCTCGGTGGCGCCGTGAATCTGCCGCAGCCTGATTTGGATTGCAGATAATTCCGACCATCTGTGCCACGATGCAACCAGCCAATTTTTATTGTTCGCAATGGGGTTACACAGTTGCACAGTTTCACAGCCACCC
>DAHXOQ010000126.1 GCA_027364815.1 Acidobacteriaceae bacterium
TCCGCTGCCACGCTTAACTCAATCACATTCGCAACCGGCCGCAGCTGGATCATCATCTCTGCCCATCGCGTAGCGCCGCAGCAACTAAGCATCGCTACACGCGCATCTTCGACTGGAGCCTCATTCCATGCAGCAAGGACCGAGTTCATGCGCGTGCCTCGTTCAACTCTGCAATCCACTTCTGCAAAAAATCTTCCACCAGATTGGCTGCAACCGTGCGCCTGTATTCCGCAGTCGAGCGAATATCGTCGATCGGTTGAGCCTCGCTCAAGAGTGCTTCCCGCGCTGCAGCAATCGTCGCATCATTCATCCGCTCGCCTTCAAGCGCAGCCTCCGTCTTGAACATCCTCGCCGGAAACGGCGCCAAGCTCGCAGCGGCGACTCTCACATCGCGCATCACGCCACTGTCAACGCGAGCAATCGCAGCCATTGCGACTTTTGAAATCGCCAACGCTTTTCTTGTTCCTACCTTACGTAAATACTGATTGTGTCCTGCAAATCTTTTCGGCAAATAAATTGCAAAAAGCAACTCTTCTTTGGACAGTACATTTTCCTTGTAACCTGTGTGGAACTCAGAGTAGGGAACTCTCCTGCTACCGTGCGCAGAAACCATCTCAATCTCGGCATCGTAGACCAGCAACGCAGGCGGTGAATCCGCAGCCGGCGATCCGTTCACAATATTTCCGCCAATCGTCGCGCGGCTCTGATTCGCTATTGTCCCAATCCAGCTCGCACTCTCATACAGCAGCGGAAATTCAGCGGCAATTTCTTCACATGCGCGCACCTCGCGAAAAGTAGTCCCCGCTCCAATCGCAAACCACTCCGCCTCATTGCGCAGAAAATTCAACTCGCGGAGATTTCCCAAACTCACCAGCTTCTTCGCGCGCAGACGGCCCGCCGCGTGCATCACCATCAGCTCAGTACCACCTGCAAATGGAGTCCACACGCCCGGCTCATCAGCCATCAAACTCAGCACCGCATCGAGCGAGCCGGGCGCAATCAACTGGTGTGCATCGGCATTACCGCGCATGGCGCTCCTCTCTGAGCTCTAGAAGTCCATTCTGAGTCTTCGCGCAATCACCACCGGTTCTCGTCGATGCAAGCAACACTGATTCAAAAATTCTCATGAACCCCGTACACCGACAGAGATTTCCCGCCAATCCCTCGCGTATCTCAGCCAACGACGGCGCTTGATTCCTGCTCAACAATTGCTTCGCCGCCATCAACATTCCAGGCGTGCAGATTCCGCACTGCGCACCGCCGCACTCCAAAAATGCCTGTTGCAATGGATGCAGTTTTTCGTCTGTTGCCAATCCCTCCACCGTCTCAATCGCTGCGCCATCGGCTTGAAGCGCCGGGACCAGGCAACTGTTCACAAGTTCGCCATTCATGCGCACGATCCGCACTCGCCCTCGCCGCAACCTTCTTTCGTGCCTGTCAATCGCAGATCTTCGCGGAGCACATCGAGCAGCCGTTTCATCGGCGGCACACTGACCGTGTGTAAAACTCCATTCACCGTCAATCGAATCTCAGGCCAAACTTTGCTCATCGCGCGGCAACCTCCTCACGCGAGGAGTGAGCAGCAAGTCCCGCAAATAAATCCTCAGGCAGCAATGGAATAGATTTGAATCCGACTCCAGTCGCGTCTTTGATAGCATTGAGTATTGCCGGGGCTGGCCCATCGTGCGGCAGCTCGCCGATTCCTTTAGCGCCATAACCACCATGTTGAAATGGAATCTCTTCAAAGCGGACATGAATTAGCGGCACATCTTCAGCCGTCGGCATAATGTAGTTGGTCATCTGGTTGTTCGCCATGTGGCCGTTCTGCAAGGCCACTTTCTCGTAGAGCGCATACCCCACACCCTGCGCTACGCCGCCTTCAATTTGTCCGCGCGCCAGTACTGGATTCAGCACGCGGCCAACTTCCTGAATCGTCCAGTACTCTTCAACTTCGGCGGAATACGTTGTCATATCGACTGCAACCTGTGCCAAATGAATAGACCATGCAAAGGCCGGATATGCCTCACCCTGATATTTTTGATCGTCCCAGAAAATATTTGGCGGGGCCTCGTAGCGAACCAGCGACTCAACCTTATCTTCATTCGCGCGTAACTTTTCGCACGCAGCAAAAAAATCTTCACGCGTAAACTTCTCGCAGAGTCCAGACTCGCGGCGCAACTTATCCAGCAATTGCCTGCTTGCACGTTCAATTAACCGCCCAACCACCATCGCTGTGCGTGAAGCCACAGTGGGTCCGCTGTTCGGCACAATGCCGGTATCAGGCGGAGCCATCATCACATCGCTGTAATCAAGCCCCAGCGTCTCGGCCGCAATCTGCGTCAGCACTGTGTTCGTTCCCTGGCCAAACTCGGTGCTTGAAACCAGTACCCGCACTTTGCCGCCAACAACATCAATTCCCGCGAGCGAATTCAAATACCGCTCACCAGATCCCGTGAATCCTGCGCCGTGATAGAAGGCCGCAATTCCAAGCCCGCGCTTGAGGGCACTCTTAGGATTCTCGATCGCAAATTTCGCGCGACGTGTCTCGTACTCGCTCTCCTTGAGCATCTGATCGAGCATCTGATCGAGAATGATTGGCTGATCCATCATTTGTTGCGTCGCAGTTGTATCGCCTTCATGCAGAAAATTTCTGCGCCGGAATTCAATCGGATCCATGCCAATCGCTGCAGCAACCTCATCCATGTGCCGCTCAACGGCAAAGATTCCCTGCGGCGCGCCAAAGCCTCGGAAGGCACCATAAGGAACCGTGTTCGTCGCCCACGAGTGCGAACTCACGCGCACATTCGGGCAAAGATACGGCCCCGGCGAGTGCAGCGTTGCGCGCGATAGAACCGTTGACGAAAGTGTTGAATAAGCGCCGCCGTCGGTATCAACAGCGATGTCCATCGCAATCAACTTACCATCAGCGTCGACGGCTGTCTTGTGCCGAACGCGCGATGGGTGGCGCTTCGTCGTTGCAGCCAGATCTTCCATGCGATCGTAGACCATCTTCACAGCGTGGCCGCTCTTCATCGCGAGCAATGCCGCATGCGCGCAGAGGATCGACGGATAATCCTCCTTGCCACCAAAGGCTCCGCCGGTCTCCGTCTGAATCACGCGAACTTTGTCTTCCGCCAGTGCAAAGACTGCGAGCAAAGAACGATGTACATAGTACGGGCACTGCAGGGAGCCGCGCACCGTCACACCGGCATCCGCATCGTACTCCGCAATCACACCATTGTTCTCAATGTAAAGATGCTCCTGCGCTCCGGTGCGATACTCGCCTTCAACAATATGAGCCGCGCTCTTCCACGCCGCATCCACATCGCCTTTTTCAAGCAAAAATTTTTTAAAGAGATTATCTTCGCCCCACACAATCGTCTCGCGTTTTTCACTCTCATCAAGCGTGAAGACGGCGGGCAGCGGCTCGTAGTCAATTTCGACAGCAGATGCCGCGTCATGCAACTTGTGTTTGTCAGGGTGAGCTAGAAGAACGATGGCTTCATCGCAATGATTCACGCGCCCCTCGGCCAGGCAGGGCATGTCTTGAAATATCAGTTGAATAAAATTCTGTCCCGGAATATCAGCAGCCGTTACAACCGTAAACTCGCTCCAGTTGATTCGCGGATTGAATTTGACGCTTCGAATGACTCCGCGCGGAATCGTGCTTCGTACCGTGATTCCGTGCCACATTCCGTCGAGCTCAATATCATCCACATAGCGCGCACGGCCGAGCAACTTCTCATACCCCTCTTTGCGGGGGACTGACGCGCCGACAATTTTTTCCAGGTGGCTCATTGATGAACTCTCTGTCTGACAACTTCACGAATGGCTCTGCACTAAACGGGTTGTGAGGTTGAGGCATAGAATACAGCAACCTCAACAGCCTGCAAAATTGCCACTTTCACACTCACTTAAAATGCAGGAAATCAGAATAATTTCGTAAGAAATCCGTAAACCTTCCAACTCGACAACTCCATCTCAGAGTGCAAGCGTAGCCAGTGTTCGCGCCAACACATGCACACCTGCGCCGATCCACTCCGGGGACGCGTACTCATCGGGCCTGTGGCTCACCCCGCCACGACAGGGAATAAACAACATCGCTACAGGCGTAATTCGCGCCATAAAAAGTGAATCGTGATAGGCGCGGCTCACCATCTGCTTGTAACTCTTACCCGCATCAATCGCTGCTCTCTCCATCACCGTTAAAATCTCTTCGTCGCATGTTGCCGGCGGATCTGCATTCACAAGCTGCGTTGTAATTGTCACGCCACGCTTCAGCCCTACATTCGAGCACGCCTCGTTGAATGCACTCAAGACGAGATCGCGGCGCACTCCACTAATGTCGCGAATGTCTGTTTCCAATCTCACACGCGAAGGAATACTGTTCACCGCTCCGGGAAAAACCTCGCAGACGCCAACCGTACCAACCGTATCAAGCGAGCCTGTTGCCAATACCGCAGCTTCGAGCGCCAAGACCAACTCTGCGCCCGCAGCCAACGCATCCTTGCGTCCGGGCATCAACTTTGCTCCCGCATGCCCGCCCTCACCCTCAATCAAAACGCGCAGACTTGCCGGAGCTGCAATATGCGTCACCAAACCCAGATCAATCCCTTGCTCTTCGAGCGCTGGTCCCTGCTCAATGTGCAATTCAATAAAGCGATGAAAGCGGTCTTGCGAAAGTGCTACCGTACTCAGCGCGCCTTTGAATCCTGCCTGCGTACGCAACTCTTCTAGTCCGACACCATCCTTGTCTCGCAATTGAAGCGCTTGCGCGGGCGAAAGCACCGACCCCATCATGCGGCTTCCCAGGCAGCCAATTCCAAATCGCGTCGGTTCCTCCGCAGTAAAGATCACCAGCTCAATCGAACGCCTCGGCTGAAACCCCATCTGCTGCAGAACGCGAATCGCTTCAAGCCCGCCAAGTACGCCTACCGTTCCGTCATAGGCGCCCGCATTCGGAATCGCATCAATGTGCGAGCCTGTTCCAATCGGCGCAATGTGCGGATCACTCCCCTCCCAGCGTGCAAAAGTATTTCCAATCGCATCTTCGTGAATCGTCAATCCTGCCGTCGCACATAGACTCTTCACGTACGCACGAGCGCGTAGATCCGCCTCGCTGAAGACCACGCGCGTCACTACGGGTGGCGCTTCTGCAGAGATCTGGGCGAGAGAATTGAGTTCCGCAATCAAGTTGTCAATGGATCGTGTCGTCATCGCTCACACCCCCAACGGATGGCGACGCCAATCTTTGTAGATAAGATACTTCGCAGGATGCTTCCCGATTGCGCCGAACCACTGCGGGCAGTAAGGCCCCATCCAGATAAAATCTCCCACCTGAACCGGGTACCAACTATCGCCGAGCCTGTAGATTCCACCGCCCTCAAGCATCAGCAGTCCATGCTCCATGATGTGAACCTCTACCATGCTCAACCCAGCGCCCGGCGCATAGGTCATTGTGTTCACGGCGAAATCATACGCGGGCCCATCCGGCATCAGGCATTTAACCATCAAATCCTCATCGCCCATCAGCGCCGTGGCACTCACTTCACTCTCTGCGCGAATTACAAATTCAGGAGTTGGCGCATCACTCTCCGGCTCATAAGGTTTCTCAATCAATGCCGCGCGCGCATCGGTCAATGCAATCACCGCATGCGGCAATCCTTGTGGCAAATAAGCATAACCGCCTGAAGCAAGTTTGTGTTCCGCGCCTTTGGCTTCAACCGTGATTTCACCATCGAGCACATACAAAAATCTCTGTGCAAGCGTAGGGCCAAGTCTGCCGCCCGCTTTGAACTCCGCCGTCATCTGTGTAAACTCCGCACCCAACTGCGGCGCCACGTGAATCACAAATTCAACATTCACAGCTCCGGGCAATGGCGTGCGCACAAAAGTATCCGGCGTCTGCAAAAGATGATCGTGCTTGAGGCAACTGCGCGTTGCCCCCAGAAAATTCAATTCCTTGTGATTCAAGATTTGACCTCACTCCAAAGTGATGATTGATTCTACCGAATCGCACTTGAAAAACGGCGCAAAAAATCTTTTCCAACATGGAGAGCGGCTTCCACATCCTCAACGCGAACATTTTCGCCCGGATGATGGCTCACTCCACCCGGTGAGCGCAGAAAGAGCATCGCGGTCGGCGTGCGTGCAGCCAATACCATTGCATCGTGCCCTGCGCCACTCGTCATCACGCGGTCGGGATAACCGCAAGCCTCAAGCGACGCACCCAGCAGGGCAGTCAATCGCTCGTCCATTGGAACCGCGCTCTGATCGAGTTTCGAATGCCACTCCACACTCACGCCACGGCGCTTGCCAATTTCATAACCTATTCCTATCAGCGCCTTCAAAGCCTCAACTCTGCTCTCATCCTGCGCAGCCCGCAGGTCCAGAGTCACGCCAACTCTGCCTGCAATCACATTGCCTGCATTTGGTTCTACTTCAATCTTGCCCGTTGTTGCGACCAGGCCTTTCGCTTCGATAACAAATTTTTCTACCGCCAGCATCCACTCCGCCGCAGCCGTCATCGCATCGTGGCGCAGGCGCATCGGCGTCGTCCCCGCATGATTCGCCGTGCCCGCAAATCTCATCTCGCCGCGCGTTTGACCGACAATGCTTTCGACAACTGCAATGCTCAAATCCTCTGACTCCAGCACAGGCCCCTGTTCAATGTGAACCTCAAAAAATCCGTCAAGTTCTGGATGAGAATCTGCCTGTGCAATTTCCTCCGGCCTCAATCCAAAATTTCGAATTGCCTCTTCAACTGAAACTCCATCCGTGCCCCTGAGCGCCAGAAGCTCGACATCAAACTTTCCCGCAATTGCGCGGCTGCCAAGGAAGGGAACTCCAAAGCGCACACCCTCCTCTTCAGAGAATGCAACCACTTCTATATTGACTGCCAGTTTTTCCTTCCGTGCAATTTCGACGAATTCCAGTGCAAGCGCCACTCCAAGCACTCCATCAAACGCGCCCGCATCAGGAACCGTGTCAATGTGCGAGCCAAGCAACAGCCGTTTCGCATGTGCAGGTCTGCCCATCCACACGCCGCGCAGATTTCCCACTGCATCTACGCGCACACTCATTCCCAGTGCAGCCATCCTTGCGCGCAAGAGTGCATGAACAGCGTGCACTGGCTCCGCCAGATAGCGCCGTGTTATGCGTCCCGGCTCTTCACTGCAAGTTGCAATCGCGCGACAAAGTGCAATCGCCCGCTCAGCTTCTTTCCTCATGCGTCCACCGGTTTCTTTCCATGCACCAGTTCACGACCTCGTGCACTTCCATGGAAGTTTCCGTCAGAGAAGACAACCTCGCCGCGCAACCACGTCGCTCTTGCTCTTCCGCGCAACTGCGCTCCTACGTAAGGCGAGAGCTTGTGCCTGAAATACAGATCGCCTTCATTCACTGCCCACTCTGCATCAGGATCAAAAACTACAATATCCGCATCTGCGCCTTCAATCAGTCCACCTTTCCGTCCACTTAACCCGGCAAGTTTCGCCGGCCCGGCCGACATCCATTCCGCAATGCGTTCCAGGCCAAACCCGCGCTTTTGCATTGCAGTCCACATCACAGGCAACTCCAAACCAAGGCTCGCAATTCCGCCCCACGCCTTATCCCAGCGGCCTGTTTCGCCATCAAGAGCAATGCCAGGCGTTGCGCTCTTTTTCATTGCCGGCGGGCAAGGTGAGTGGTCGGTCGCCACCATCTCTATCAATCCTTCATGCAACGCAGCCCACAGCAATTCGCGATTTTCCTGAGAACGAATCGGCGGCGCACACTTGTATTCCGTCGCACCGTCTGCAATTTCCTCCGCGGCGAACCAAAGATAATGCGGACACGTTTCGACTGTCACCCGTACTCCGCGCTTCTTCGCATCACGCAACAGCGGCAGCGCCTTTGCGCTCGACAAATGCACAACGTGAACCCACGCATCAAACTCTTCAGCCAACTTGATCAGCAACCGTATCGCTTCAACCTCAGCCTCATCGGGCCGAGAAGCAAGGTATGTCGAGTAAGCGCGCCAATCCGCACCGTTCAACTCTGCCGTCGCGCGTTCAACAGGCCCACTCAACTCCGCATGAGCCAGCAGCGGCAATCCACAAC
>DAHXOQ010000127.1 GCA_027364815.1 Acidobacteriaceae bacterium
AGAATCGGGGGCATTAGCCCCCGATTTAACAAATCAACACAAAATTTCTTCTCTGAAGTGCTAATCAGTAGCTGTAAATCCGTGCCTCCCACCCGCTCAGATGAAGTGTTGAAGCGCCAGCCTCATCAGCCCCCTTCACATTCCCCAAAACCAGCTTCCGCGCTTTCACACCCTCAGGCAATTTAAACTCGCTCGCCTGCTCGCCCCAATTCAACACCACCAGAAAACGCTCAGCCGACTTACCCGGCTGCTCCAACCTCCGCGTGTATGCAAATACATGCGGATCATCCGGCGCTAAATCCGTGTAATCCCCATAAACAAAGCTCTTGTTAGCCGCGCGCAACGCAATCAACCGCCGAACATAGTTGTATATCGAATCCGCGTCGCGCACTTCCTCCGCGGCATTAATCGTCCTGTAATTCGGATTCACTGCAAGCCATGGCTTTGCCTCCGCAGTCGTAAATCCGCCATTCGCTTTCTCGCTCCACTGCATCGGCGTGCGGGAGTTGTCGCGCCCAAATCGCGCGCACCGTGAAATGAACTCCGCCTCGGAAACCTTGCCCCCAACCACCCACTCCTTGTACGCGTTCATCACTTCAATGTCATTGAAGTCGGAAAGCTTCTTGAAAGGGAAGTTCGTCATCCCCAACTCATCGCCCTGGTATAGAAATGCCGTCCCCCGCAGTGTCAGTATCATCGTCTCCAGCAGTTTCGCCGAGCGCTGCCGGTACTCCTCCGTCGACGTATCTCCGAAATTCGAAACCAGCCTCGGATTATCGTGATTCGAAAGAAAGACCGTATCCCAGTCATCCTTGCCCAGTACCTTGGCATGGTTGTCGTAGATGGTCTTCATCGTCTGCAGTTGCCATGCCTGCTCGCTATACAGCGGTCCACGGTTCACTCGAATCGCGTCAAAGTTGAAGATCATATCCAACTCATGACGCTTCGCATTCACGAGCGCCGACTCTTCATCGAGTGTGATTCCAATCGCCTCGCCCACCGTCATCGCGTCGTACTTCGAAAGCACCTCGCGGTTCATCTCCTGCAGAAATTCGTCGCGTCGCGGCCCATTAGCCCAGAGCTTCGACGGGTCGTGCGCCTGCTCCGGCGTCAGATCCGGCAATCCCGGCTGCTTCGAGATCAACGGAATCACATCCATCCTGAAACCATCCACACCCTTATCCAGCCAGAACTTCATCAGTCCATAAACTTCATCGCGAACCTTCTTGTTCTCCCAATTCAAATCCGGCTGCTTCACCGCAAACAAATGCAGATAAAACTGTTTCGTCGTCTCATCCCACTGCCACGCTGAGCCCGAAAAATAACTCGGATAGTTATTCGGCGGCAATGGATGCGCCGGGTCCGCCGGGTTCGGCCTTCCATCCCGCCAGATGTAGTAATCGCGATACGGACTCGTCTTCGATGACCGGGACTCCGCAAACCAGTGATGCTCGTCCGAGCTGTGGTTCACAACAAGATCAACAATCAGCCGCATCTTCCGCGCCTTGATCGCCGCAAGCATGCGGTCAAAATCCTCCATTGTTCCGAACTCGCGCATCACCTTGCGATAATCGCGAATATCGTACCCGTTATCCGCATTCGGCGAATCATAATGCGGCGAAAGCCAGATCACGTTCACCCCGAGCTTCTTCAGATAATCCAGGTGCTCCGTGATCCCGTTCAGGTCACCAATCCCGTCACCATTCGTATCCTGAAAGCTGCGCGGATAAATCTGGTAAACAACGGCTTCCTTCCACCATGTCGGCTGGTAGCCATTGATTGTTGGGGCGGTCTGTACGGTCGGGTTGGTTGGCCTTTGTGCGGAGGAGACCAAAAGCGTAGCTCCAATCGAGTAAGCGGCAAAGAAAAGAATCAAGTGTTTCACGCGCCAATGTTAGTTGAACGGAGCAATGCAACGCAATGCACACTCGCGACGGATGCATTGATGAAACCGCAACCGGGAACCTTTTCACCATCTCTCGTGTCCAATTCAATAGGACGCCCGCAATGCGCAACCACAACACCCAGCGTGTACTCTGAAGATGAGGCAGACAATGCAAAAACTCCCCAAAAACCTTGCGAAATTTTTCATTACTGTTCTACTTTTAGCCGTCGCTTTTGCGGCTCAGGCGCAGCAGAAGACAGCAAAGTCTCTTCCCGCGTCAACAACGCCCGCTCCTGTTGCCCCCAAGCCGGCGCTACTGCCCGAGGTCTTTGATGGCTGGGAGCTGAAGGGCGCAATCAAGCCCCTGGCAACCGCAAATGATGCCGACGCAACCAACGCCGCCGCTCTCTCCGAGTATGGATTCACCGATGGCGCATCAGCCACCTACACGCGCAGCGGAGTCACTCTCGAACTGCGCGTCTTGCGCTTTGACGACGTTACAGGAACCTATGGCGCCTACAGCTTTTACCGCCAAAACGGCTGGCCCAAAGAGCAGATTGGAACCGGCGCAGCCTCAAACAAAAATCAGGTCGTTTTCTGGCAGGGCAATTTCTTTGTAGATGCGCACTTCAGCCAGATTGAACCCACCTCGGCAACCTCCTTGCGTGAGCTCGCCGCGCACTTGCCCGCCATCACTGGCAGCAAAGCGATTGCGCCGCCTGTCCTCGCAAATCTTCCTCAGCGCTCCATCGAGGGCCAATCAACCCACTACGCTCTCGGTCCTGCCGGCTATGCGAATGGAGTTCTTCCCGCTGCTCTGGTTGGATTTGATCGCGGCGCTGAAGTCGTGACCGCAAATTACAAACTCGTCTCCGGCCCTGCCACTCTCACCCTCATCGATTACCCCACGCCGCAGATGGCAACCGCGCAAGAGACTCTCATCCGCGCCTACATCAAAGGCGGCGACCAACCGCAAAGCCCCTGGACTGACGCGCTCAAAAACTCCGACAAGGCCTCGCTTGAAGTGCGTCGCAGCGGGCCGCTCGTTGCAGTAGTTTCTGGCGATGCAGTTCCCGATGAAAGCCACCGGCTCCTTGAGACCGTGCACTTTGACGCGGCGCTCGTTTCCATTCCACAGCCAACGGATAGTGAGATTTCAAAAACAGCACAACTGCTGACTGGTATTGCCGTTCTCGTTTGTGTCGGCGGATTAGCCTCAGTTCTGCTGGGACTTTTTCTCGGCGGTGGGCGCGCATTATGGCGCAAGGTGCGTGGCAAACCCGTCTCCTCGGTTTACGAAACAGAGTTCATACACTTGGATCTGCGCGAAGATCCTCACGAGTAACTTTTCAGCCACTCCAGCACTAAAAAGTTGGCGTCGTCTCTCAGCTAGTGTCTTAAATTTGGCAGGAGGTTGGAGAGGTTGATTCCAGTCTCCAAATTACGTGACTGCTTTCCACATTATGAAACACAACCCGCTCGGCCACCGCATGCCCCAAATCAGGGCATAAACCTGTGGAAAACTAGGCGCAAACCACCAGAAATGCCCGTAAAAACCTACGAATAGCCTGTGAAAAAAGGAAAACAAAAGGCGAAATTATCCCCTTCTTTCCTTCTCAATCACGTCTGATAAACGATTGAAATTATTGCATTTATTTCTTAACAGAATAATCCTTGACACACCCGTCCACCGCTCCTACTATGCAGCCAGAAAGTTCTGATGGCTTTGCCTCCGTTGGAACTATTCTCCCTAAGGTTAGAGCTGCCCTGTTGCCGGGCGGCTCTTTCCGTTTATTGCACTGTTTTCAGTGCAATAACTCAACTTTGTCCCCGCAACCTCTCAAAAATCCAGCTCAACGCTTTTTCAGCCTCCATAATCTCAGTTCTGAGTTCCACACCTGCAACTGGCAAAACAGCCTCAAGAAGACGCCTCTGCGCCCCAAGGCGGGCCAGATCCTTTTCTGTTGTCAGCAGCGCTTGCGCCCCCGCTTGGATTGCACTCGCGATGATCTCGCGCCGATCGCTCTCGCTGTATGCGTGGTGATCAGGGAACGTCATGCGTGCAACTAGTGGAACGCCGAATGAAGCAATGCCTTCAAAGAACGGTGATGCATGCGCAATTCCGCAGAAGGCCGCAATGGATCGGTTCTTCTCTACTCCAACTTTGGCCAGTGCGTCAGCCACCTTCATGCTGCGTTTCAATCGCCAGATGGAGCCCTTGAATCCTGCTGCGCGAAGTTCTTTTTCAACCTCCGGCTCATCACAGTGAATTGCAATTACACTGGCCCGCAGCATCGCACTCTTCGGTTCCCGCAGATTACCCGCAGGCAGCAGGCAATCCTTCCAATCACGGCGATTCATAAGCAGAATATCTATACTGCGACCAAGCTGACGATGCTGAAACCCATCATCAAGCAGATGGATTTGAAGTGAGTTGGTTGTGTTGGATTGTGCCTCAATGGACGCCTCCAGCTCTGCCTCAACTCCTGCCTCGTAGCGGCGCCGCGCAACATAAACAGGCAGCCCGGTTGCCTGTGCAATCAGCAGTGGCTCATCGCCAAACTCCTCTGCGCTTCCTTCAGGATTCACGCGTACTGCGTACTGAGCTTTGCGTCCATAGCCGCGCGAAAGAATATCGACGTTCACTCCTGCTGCACTCAACAGCCGCGCCAGCTCAATCGTCAACGGCGTCTTTCCCGCGCCACCCGTTGAGAGATTCCCAATACTGATCACCGGCCAGTTCAGTTGCTGCACCTTCTCCCACCCGAGCGAGAGACGCAGATTACGAAAGGCAACCGCCGCGCCATAGAGCGGGATGAGTGGCAGTAGCCACGGCCGCGCAACTTTCCTCATCGGTTGCCTCCAGCCGCGCTTCTGCTTAGGAGCAGCGTGCGGATCGCTTCGACAGTTCTCCCTGTTGCTCCAGACTGACCCTCAAACACTGCGTGCGCTTTTGCGCCCATCGCCTTTGCTTGCTCACGATTGTTAAGCAATTCAGCGAGCACCGTTTTCAACTGCGCGGCTGAATCAACAATCTTGATTCCACCGGCGGCCAGCATCGGCTTAACAATGCCGCGGAAGTTTTCGTAGCTCGGCCCCATCAAAACAGGCACTCCAAATTGCGCCGGCTCTAGCGGATTGTGTCCGCCCGCCTGCACTAGGCTTCCACCAACAAATGCAACACTTGCAAGCTGGTATACGCTGGCCAGCTCTCCAATCGAATCAAGCAGAACAATCTGCGTGCTGCCAAGCTTCTCCTGCGCCGCTTCAGCATTCCAATGCGATCGCTGCTGCCAACTGCGTCCGCTTCTGTCAATCAGCGCCGCAACCGCACTGAAGCGCTCCGGATGCCGTGGCGCAAGCACCAGCAGAAGATTTGAATTTTCCCCAAGCAACTCAGGCCAGATTGCGAGCAGTGCAGCCTCCTCGCCTTCGAGCGTGCTTCCCGCAACCACAATGCGCTTGCCCTCCGCACCCGCACGCAGAAGTTGCGTGGCAGCAGAATCAGCCGCCGCCCGCACATCAAATTTCAAATTCCCTGAAGTGTGAACACGCTCACCCTGGCAACCAATCGCGCGCAATCTCTCCGCGTCCGTTTCCGTCTGCGCAAGAACCAGCGCCAGCGGCTGAAGAAACTGTTTCCACACTCCGCGCAATTTTTTGTAGCGCGGCCACGAGCGATCCGAAATCCGCGCATTGACGACAGCTACAGGAATTCCGCGCCGATGACAACTCGCCAGCAGATTCGGCCAGAACTCCGTCTCGGCAAGAATAAAAAGCTGCGGCTTGAGCTCATTCAGCACGCTGCTCACTGCCCAGGGCAAATCAAGCGGGCAATAGAAAACTCGATCCTTCCCGAACCGTTCGCGCGCCAATTGTTGTCCCGTGCGCGTTGTAGTTGATATGACAATTTGAAAATCACTGAGGCTCTCGTCGAGAGATTTCACCAGCCGGCCAATTGCCAAAACCTCACCCACTGAAACAGCATGGATCCAGATCGCAGGCCGCCCGGCAACCACTCCAGTCCTCTTAAAGCCCAGCCGCTGCATCACACCTTCGCGGTACTTGCTTGTAGTGGCCATGCGAAACAACCACCACGGCGCGCCGAGGAGCAGCGCCGCAAACAACAACAAATTGTAAAAAAACAAAATCATGCGATACGAAATGTGCCCTCACACTGTCCAAACATTTCACTCATGACGCTTTTAGGTCTAACCCTGAAATGATACAGTCGAGCACGATGAACTATGCGTTGAAACTGAAGCTGCCTCTTCTGGCTGCATTGCTTTTGTTCAGTCTTTGCACAGCTCCTTCTGGCCTTGCCAACGATCATCAGCCACCCAAGGTGCAGCCCGCAACTGACTTTGCCGCCGTTGAAGTGCACGCTGACGAGAAGCTGGCCGTCGCCATCGACCCCTATGACACGCGCGATAAAGCCGCCATCTTCCGCGTCGATTATCTGAGCCACGGCGTCATGCCCATCCGTCTCATCATCACCAACAACGGCGACAAACCCATCTCGCTCAAAGAAGCGCGCATTCTGTTTGTCACCGCTGCCGGCGAGCGCATTCAAGCCGCCGATCCTGAAGACGTGGAGCGGCTGATGACTCGCAAGGAGCGCGAAGGCAGTAAAATTCCCATGCCCGGACCCTTTCCTCCAATCCATCTCAAGCCAAAGGCCAGTAACAAGGAGATTGAAGCGGACTTTCACACCTTCGAGTACCAGGCCCTCGTCGTTGAGCCGCACACAACCCGCGCCGGTTTTCTCTTCTACGATGTCTCCGGCTTGGCGAGCCCGCTCAAGGACGCGCACATGTTGCTGCGCAAACTCCTCACCTCCGACGGCGACGAGCTCTTTTACTTCGAGATCCCCTTTGAAAAGTACCTCCGCTCGAAATCAACGCAAATGAATTAGTTCAAGAACAAGAACCTGACAACTCGCAACTGAGAACTGCCTCTCAGTCGTAAAACTTTAGTTTTCAAGCGCTTAACCCCATCAGTCAAACTTTCTCCATTTATTCGCTATTTTTTGCTGTGCGCCAGCCATCTTCCCTGCTACACTTTGGTTTCGCGTGAGTTCATAAGTTTGCTCTCATAGTGTGAAACCACTTCTCGAACCCCCGCGCAAGAAGGAGAACCACCTCTCATGGCAATCGCCGACGACCGCGCAAAAGCTGTAGAACTTGCACTCTCACAAATTGAAAAGCAGTTTGGCAAAGGCTCCATCGTGCGGCTCGGTTCGCGCGAAGCCTTGCTTCCGATCGCGGTCATCTCGACCGGTTCCATCAGCTTTGATGCGGCCCTCGGTGTCGGCGGCGTGCCGCGTGGACGCGTCATTGAGATTTTCGGGCCTGAATCCTCGGGCAAGACCACAATTACTCTGCAGATTATCGCCGAAGCGCAGAAGAATGGCGGACTCGCTGCATTCGTCGACGCCGAACACGCTCTCGATCCAAATTACGCCAAAAAACTCGGAGTAGACGTCGACAATCTCCTCGTCTCCCAACCCGATAGCGGCGAACAGGCTCTGGAAATCACTGAAGCCCTCGTCCGTTCCGGCGCAATTGACGTGCTCGTAGTCGACTCCGTTGCCGCACTCGTACCCAAGGCTGAACTCGATGGCGAAATGGGCGATTCGCACATGGGGTTGCAGGCCCGCCTCATGTCACAGGCGCTGCGCAAACTCACCGGCACAGTTTCAAAATCCCGCACCAGTCTGATTTTCATCAACCAGATTCGCGAGAAAATCGGCGTCATGTTCGGCAACCCGGAAACCACAACCGGTGGTCGCGCGCTCAAGTTTTACTCCTCCGTACGCATTGATATTCGCCGCATCGCTGCCATCAAAGAAGGGGACCAAGTCACCGGCAACCGCACCAAAGTCAAGATCGTAAAAAACAAAGTCGCTGCCCCCTTCCGCGAAGCAGAATTCGACATTCTTTACGGTGAGGGAATCAGCCGCGAGGGCGATGTCCTCGATCTCGCAGTCGCCAACAACATCGTCGAGAAATCCGGCGCCTGGTACAGCTACGCTGGCGAGCGCATCGGTCAGGGGCGCGAGAATGTGCGGAATTTTCTGAAAGAGAACAAAGATGTCTTTGGGCGTGTGGATGTTGAGCTGCGAAAGAAGCTGAGTATTGGTGCCGCAAGTCCGATTGAAGTACCT
>DAHXOQ010000128.1 GCA_027364815.1 Acidobacteriaceae bacterium
CGATATCAGGAGTACAATCGCTCAGAAGCAGGGGAAAAGTTAAAGTTCCTGCGCTGAAAATTACTTATAGGAGCACATCATGCGCGCAAATCAATTTTTCTCTCGCATCACAATGATCTTCGCCGCACTGCTCCTCACTTTGCCGATACTTCTCTCAGCTCAGGACAAGAAAATCGTTGCAACCCTTAGTTCGTCAGCTAACCAGCCAGTCAAAATTGACCGCCGCATCATCGACGACACGATTCAGCCCATCTCCGCTGGCCTGCTCGATCGCGCACTTGCTCAAGCCAACTCTGACGGCGCCGCCGCACTCCTCATCGAGCTCGACACACCCGGCGGACTTCTGACTTCCACGCGCTCCATGACCGGCGCAATTTTTGCATCGCGCATTCCAGTTATCGTCTACATCACACCCGCCGGGGCACGGGCAGGCTCGGCAGGCTTCTTCATTCTTGAAGCCTCTGACGTTGCTGTGATGGCACCCGGAACCAATGCCGGAGCCGCGCATCCCGTTCCCACTACCGACAAGCCCGACGATGTGATGAGCCAGAAGATCATCAACGACACTGCTGCCTTCCTGCGCTCTTACGTCTCGCGTCGAAATCGCAACTCCGAAGCCGCTGAAGCCGCCGTCAAAGAATCACACTCTTACACTGCAGAAGAAGCCCTCAGCTCGCATCTGATCGACTTTACCGCCTCAAACGAAACCCAGCTTCTCAACACACTCGACAATCGCACCATCAGCCGCCTCGATGGTTCAACGGTCACCCTACACACTGCCAACGCGCAGATCGTTCCCATCGTTCCCACCTTGCGCGAGCGCATCCTGGGCTGGCTCGCTGATCCGAACATTGCGATCATCCTTCTCATCTGCGGCGCTCTCCTCATCTACCTTGAATTCAACTCTCCCGGCACCATCGTCCCCGGAGCTCTCGGCACCGTGCTCGTCCTGCTTGCCATCTTTGCTTTCGATCTGCTACCCATCCACTACACATCCGTTCTGCTCATCATCGCCGGCTTTGCACTGATGGTTCTTGAAGCTAAATTCGGCGGCCACGGCGCGCTCGCAATCGCGGGAATTGTCTCCCTCGGCTTTGGCCTGCTTACGCTGGTTGATACGCCGACCCCAGAGCTACGCATCAGTCCCGCCGTCGCCTTCTCCGTCAGCGCGGCTTTCGGCATCATCACCGTTTTTCTCCTGCGCCTGGCCTGGCGCGCGCGGCAACGCAAATTCCGCCTCGGCTCCGATGCTGTCCTCGGTGACACTGGCACTGCGATGGAAGCCCTGAACCCGGCAGGTTCAGCACCGATGGGGCACATTCTCGTTGACGGAGAAATCTGGCTCGCCACTTCTGCTGTGCCGATTCCGGCAGGCACTCGCGTTCGCGTCCTTTCGAATGAACACAATACCCTCCACGTCACTGCGCTTCAAGGCAAATCGACACTCGATTCACCCGAAAATACCGCATAAATACACGCAATTATTCAACGTGAGAACCCGCGATTTTGTTACAATTTCACCTGAAAGAAGGTGTACTCTATGTCGCCTCTAGCGCCTCTGGTTTTTGTCGCCATCATTGTTCTCTATCTGATCAACTCCGTGAAGATTCTGCGTGAGTACGAGCGCGGCGTCATTTTCCGCCTCGGCAAAGCACTGCCTGAACCCAAAGGCCCGGGCATCATTCTCGTCTTCCGCCCCTTTGACCAGATCGTGCGCATCTCGCTGCGTCAAGAAGTTCTTGAAGTCGCCCCACAAGACATCATCACTCGCGACAACGTCACGCTCAAGGTCAACGCCGTGATTACCATGCGCGTTCTCAATCCCAATGACGCCGTCATCAAGGTTGCCAATTACGTCTACCAGACCTCGCAGTTTGCGCAGACCACTCTGCGTTCCGTCCTCGGTGAAGTCGAGCTCGACGAGCTCCTCAGCCATCGCGACAAATTGAACCTCAAAATTCAAACCATCATTGACCAGCGCACTGAACCCTTCGGCGTCAAGGTCGTCTCAGTTGAAGTCAAGCAGGTCGATCTTCCCGAGCAGATGACCCGCGCAATGGCCAAGCAGGCCGAGGCCGAGCGTGAAAAGCGCGCCAAAATCATCCACGCCGAGGGCGAATTCAACGCCGCGCAGAAGCTCGTGGACGCCGCCGCTCTTCTGGCCACTCAACCGATGACCCTGCAACTGCGCTACCTGCAGACCCTCACAGAAATCGGCGTCGAGAAGAACACAACCATTGTCTTCCCGCTGCCCATTGAACTGATGTCACTGCTCAACAAATTCACTGTCAGCAAACCTGAGGCTCTTAAATGATTCTTGATCTTGAACCCGTCCGTGAAGAGAAGAATGAAAGGAAAGATCGCGCTGAGAGGGATTCCTCTTTCGGTGGGTTGATGATCTCCATCCTCGTTATCGTTCTTCTCATCGCTTGCGGCACCTCCTTCGGCATTGGATACGCCGTCGGCCACTATTTCACGCCGCCCTATGTCGACAAGCCATCAGTCCAGACAGCCGCAGTAACTCCGGCTCCCGCGACAGTAGTGCCGTTAGCGGCAGCAGGAGCAACACAGGCCAGTGTCGCTCCGTTCGCCACTACAACCTCAATGTCCGGCGTCTCAAGGCCACCTGCGCCAACGCCTACCCCCGCAGCCAAGGCTGCAGTCGCTCAAGTAGCCCACGCCAAACCCTCCGCGAGCCAATCTGCCAAGAGCAAGCCTTCGCCCTCCTTCAAAGAGAAGCACTCCCCTCCACATGGTGCAGCCTTTGCACACAACAGCAACCCGGCGCGTGGAGCCGATCCATTCAGTCACCTGATCTCGAATCCTAACTACGGAATGGAATCCTCTTCGTCCTCGCATCAGCCCATGGTTCAGGTTGCGGTCCTCACGCGTGATGAAGACGCTTCCGTTCTCATTGACGCATTGAGCCGCCACGGCTACTCGGCCTCATCTACTCGCGAATCCGATCACCGCATCCACATCCGCCTCGGTCCTTTCTCCTCACGCACCGATGCTTCGGCGATGCGCGACAAGCTTCTCAACGACGGTTACAACGCGGTAGTTCAATAATTCAGCGAGTTGGCGAGGCTTCTATCAACGGAGGCAAAAGAAAAATCCCCCGGCATATGCGCCGGGGGATTTTTTTGTTCTCGATTGAAATTGAATCATTCACTCATTCATCACGCGCGCATCCACTCCGGCAATCCTGATGCAATCGCGCTGCGCACCGCCTGCATCAGATCTTCACGCGATTGAAAATCCTTCGGCTCAATCGGAGAATGAAATTCAATTCGCGCCGTTCCGGGATAAATCTTTGAACTCCCCTTGCGCATCATCTTCTCCGTTCCCGAAATCGAAACCGGAATGCACGGCGCGCCCGTCTCCATAGCAAGGAAGAAGGGTCCTTTCTTGAACGGCAGCAACCGCCCATCACGCGAGCGTGTTCCTTCAACAAAGATCGAGATGTGAATTCCATCGGCAAGCACTTTGCCTGCCAACCTGATGCTTTCCTTCGCACCCTCTACCGCCCCTGATCGATCAACGGGGATGAACCTCGCCTTCCTCATCCCGTAACCAAGAAGCGGAATCTTCATTAAGCTCTTCTTCAGCAGCGCCGAGGTGCGACCGGGCAACTTGGGTAACAGCACTGGAGGATCCAGATTCGAAACGTGGTTGGACATGAAAATGCACGCGCGATCCTTGGGAATACGATCCAATCCCACAACCTCAATGCGAATCCCTCCCAGCCACAGTCCGGCTTGCGCAATCCATTGCGTCGCGTGATAGAGCGGCATGACGTTGCCGCTGATATAGGTCCACGAACACAATACAATTCCCGTCGGAATGCCCAGCACAAGAAATGTAATCAGTATCGTCAAAGCGGAGATCATCTCTTGCCCTCCACTAATCTCAGGGGGAGTTTTTCATAGATGCCGTCAAACCCACCATTGGAGAGAATCGCGACCACATCTCCGCTCTTCACCGCGGGTGCAACCGCATCCAGAATCGCATCTACATTCGCGCAAAGCCGCGCATGCGTCCCTTTTGCATTCACCGCCGCAATTACTTCGGCAGCATCCAAGCGCTCGGCTTCGGGAATTCGCTCCACCTGGTAGACGGCGTCCATCACCACCTCATCGGCTTCGCAAAGACTCTCAATGAGCGCATCCGCAAGCACCTTCCTGCGCAGCGTATTCGATCGCGGTTCCAGGATTGCCCACAGTTTTCCACTTGCACTTAAACTTGGGTACGCTGAACGCAACGCACGCAGCGTCTGCTGAATCGCGGTAGGATGATGCGCAAAATCATCAATCACCGTCACGCCATCCACAACCGCGCGCACTTCAAGCCGCCGCTTCACACTTTTAAAGTTTTTGAGCGCAGCAACAATCGCCGCCTTCTCCACACCGCGCCGCGCCGCCAACGCCGCAGCCGCCGTCGCATTCAACGCATTGTGTTCGCCCGCCAAACTCATCTCGAGCTCTGCCCATAGTGCGCCCGTGTGCCAAACTTCCCAGCGTGAAACTCCATCTTCATGGCACAGATTTCTGATTCGCCAATCCGCACCCTCGCTGAATCCATAGCGCTCCACCGCACAGAATGCTTTCTCCACGCACTCGCTCACTTCAGCGCTTCCATCGTAAGCAATAATCAGCCCGCGCCTCGGCACCAGATTCACGAGTCGTTTGAATGCAATCTTCACCGCTGCAAGATCCGCGTAAATATCTGCGTGGTCAAACTCAACATGCGTCAAAATAAGCGCGTCAGGAAAGTAATGCAGAAACTTCGGCCCCTTATCAAAAAAAGCCGTGTCGTACTCATCGCCCTCAATGATGAATGTCTGCGTCTCGCGCAATTGAAAACTCGTCCCAAAATTTTCAGCCACACCGCCAATCAAAAAGCTCGGCGCCAGCTCAGGCTTCGCAGCGGAAGCAACCTCAAAGATCCACGCCAGCATGCTTGTCGTCGTCGTCTTGCCGTGAGTACCCGCCACCACCAGCGAATCACGTCCGCGCAGAAACTCCTCGCGCACCACGGCCGCCATCGAAGTGAAATTCAAGTGCGCATCCAGCACACGCTCCACCTCGGGATTACCGCGCGAAAGCGCATTTCCAATCACGACCAGATCCGGACGAGGTTCAAGATTCGCTTCCGCATACGGCTCGCTCACTGCAATCCCCAACTCGCGCAGTTGGTCGCTCATCGGCGGATACGCCGCATGATCAGAGCCAGTAATACGATGCCCCTTCAGTTGCAGCAATCCAGCCAGCGAGGCCATCGCCGTTCCGCAAATCCCGCTCAAGTGAATATGTTTAGTCATCTTCAGATTTTTTCTTTCATTAACCGCAAACATTTTTGAATTTTTCTAAACCAGCTCATCCAACCGCGCCTTCGAGCATCTCAAGCTCAGCACTCGTCTCACTCATCTTCAATCGCGACTTCACGCCAAATGTCAGCGTCACATTCTCGCGTGTCACATGACCGCTCCGAAGTCCCATCGCAATCGGTCCGTCAAACCCGTCGAAGAAGCGCAGAATTACCTCTTCAAGTTGCCCGCCAACTCCTGATCCAACCCGTTCGAGCGATTCCCCAGCCGCTACGCAACCGAGCATCTCGCCAAAAACAATTCCGCGCACGCCCTCAAACTTCCCCGCTGCGCGCATCTGCCAAAGCATGCGATCAATCTGGTATGGCTTCGCTCCCACATCTTCCAGAAACAACAATTTTCCTTCCGTCTCCGGCTCATACGGAGTTCCAAGCATCGCAACCATAATGCTCAGGCAACCGCCATAGAGAACGCCCTCCGCATTTCCACTCCTGAGCGAACGCAATCCCTCATCCACACCCAGGCTGTATGGATCACCCTTCAACGCGGCGCGAAAACTTGCCTCGTGCACACCATTCTCAACCGCAAAATCAGCAGCCGCCATCGGTCCATGAAAAGCCGGCAATCTCAACCGGTCCAGCAAATGCAATTGCATACCCGTCAAATCGCTGTAACAAAAAAACGGTTTTGGATTCTGCACAATCAAATCCAGATCCAAACCCTCCAACAAATAATTCGAACCATAGCCACCGCGCACCGCGAAGATCGCCTGCGTCTCCTCATCTGCAAAGGCCGCATGCAAATCTGCCAGCCGCTCTTCATGCGTCCCTGCAAAAAATGAGGGTCCGCGCTTGCGCGCATTCTCACCAAGCCGCGGCTCAAACCCAAATCCGTAAAGCGCCTCAACACCGCGCTGAAGACGCGCGTCAATTGCGTAGGATGCGGGCGCAATCACGCTTACCGCCGGAGACTCCATCTCGACTGCTTCAACCCGTCGCGGTTTTTTGAGCTCACTACTCATCCAATAAATTCTCCACGTGCAATCAGCGTTGCCGGGCCTGTCAAAAACAACTCCGCACCAACACCCGCCCACTCCACCTTTTGCGGCCCACCCGGCGAAAGCACCTTTAGTGGTGACTCAGCCAACTGATGCGCAAACGCGGCAACAGCACTCGCCGAGGTTCCCGACCCTGATGAATGTGTCGGCCCTACTCAGCGCTCAAAGATGCGCATCTCAATTTCACTCCTGCTCTTTACGCGCACAAACTCCACATTTGTCTGCTCGGGAAAATCCTTGTGCGTGCAAATCTCCGCGCCCACGCTCTGCCACGTGCGCCCCGCCACAGCAAAATCATCGCTCTCCAGCAAAACTACAAACTGCGGGTTTCCCATAGAGATCGCCAATCCACTCACGCTCGATCCGTCGCTGAGTTGAACAGTCTTCGGCTTCAACTCCGGCACACCCATCCCGGTTCGCACCCTGACAGAATGTATTGCGCCATCCAGTTTTTCTATCGCTTCAATCTTGCCCACACGCAAACCCGCATCGGTCTCAATTGCAAGCTCGTCGCCGATCTTCGAATCAAGCTCCGCAGCCATCCACGCCGCAACGCATCGCGTGCCATTGCCGCTGATCTCTGCAACCGAACCATCGGCATTGTGCAGGCGAATTCTTCCTGCTTTCGCGCGATTTTCCCCCTCAATCCACGTAAAGAATTCCACCCCATCGGCGCCCACACCGGTATTGCGCTCGCACAATGTACGCGTCAACGCGGCGTGATCACGCCCTGCCGCGTCAGATTCCAACACGATCAAAAAATCGTTCCCGCAACCATGTGCCTTTGTAAATCGAATCACTCATCCTCCGGATCAAAGAAGGTCAACACTGTTTTGATCGATGGCTCAGTTTTCAATGTCGCCTGCAATCGTGTATGTCGCGTCTTGGTGGCGCTCAAAACAAAGCTCAATCGGGTCACATCGCCAATCATGTCCTGATCAATATTGGTGAGTCTCTCCTTCACTTTGTCCATCGCATCCAGTATTGAAATCTTCATCAGCGATGCATCTTCACCGCGCACTTCATAAACCCGGGGGTACATCTTCAGGTTCAACTGCTGCTCCATCAATCCAACCAACTCCAGCGAGAGAATCACAATCAAAGTTGCAGCGCCCGCGGGCGCATACAATCCCGCACCGCAGGCCATTCCAATTGATGCGACTGCAAAAATGCTTGCCGCGCTCGTCATTCCGCTGATGCGACTTCTATTGTGCAGAATCAATCCCGCGCCAAGGAATCCGATGCCCTGCACAATGTTTGAAGCGATGCGGCTTTTGTCAATATTCGCTTCGCCGGCCAGCACGATCGAAAGCATCGTGAAAAACGCGCAGCCAAGTGAAATCAACATATTCGTGCGCACACCCGCTGCCTTGCGCTTAGTTTCGCGCTCCAGACCCACCAGGCCGCCAAGCAGGCAAGCGAGCATCAGCCTGCCTATGGCGCCGTTCATAAACTTCTCCTGGTCAAGCCAACTCACGTCTACGGGTTGAACCAAAGCAATCCAATGTAAAATCATGGTTTTTCCTTGCGCCATCCTATCATTCGGCGCCGCTCACGCCCACCGCGCTTTTCAGAAACGCATCTGAAACATAAATCGTTGCTGCAGGTTGCCACAGCGCCTCAAACTTCCATACCGGCTCAAACTTTCCATGCGCACGCTCC
>DAHXOQ010000129.1 GCA_027364815.1 Acidobacteriaceae bacterium
AGGCCGAACAAGCCGTCGAAACTGTCTTCGAATCCCTGAAGCAGGCTCTCGGACGCGGGCAGCGCATCGAACTCCGCCGCTTCGGCGTCTTCAGCGTCAAGCCCCGCAAAACCGGCATCGGCCGCAACCCTCGCACCGGCGAAGAAGTCAACATTCCGCCCGGCAAAGCCGTCCGCTTCAAACCCGGCAAAGAGCTGCACCTCATCGACACACCCGCCAGCTGAGTTTTGTAGTGCGGCAGCATCCAACTTGCTCCTGCAAAGGGTATTTCCGCCAGGGCTCTGTCTCAACACAGAGCTCTTTTCTTTGCTCCAATCCTTACTGCTTCTCAATCAAGCCCTACAACCATCGATATAATCAATAGGGACCAGAATTCAAATCCCCACTGCAATCATTCGTTATACAGGAGTCACACCACTTCCATGCCTGACAGCAAAAAAACCCTGAACGTCGAGTACATCAAGAGCCTCGTCCGCACGATCCCGGATTTTCCCAAGCCCGGCATTCTTTTCTATGACGTCACCACAGTGCTCAAGGACAAGACCGGCTTTGCCCAGCTCATCGACGCCCTCGCAGCCTATTACCTCGAGAAGAAGGTCGATCTCGTCCTGGGCATTGAAGCCCGCGGCTTCATTTTCGGACCCGCTCTCGCTTACCGTCTCAACGCCGGGTTCGTCCCGGTCCGCAAGCCCAAAAAGCTTCCCGCCCCGGTCGCCCGCGTCTCTTATGATTTGGAGTACGGCTCCGACACACTCGAAATCCATCTCGACGCCATCCAACCCGGCCAGCGCGTCGTCCTTGTCGACGACCTCCTCGCCACAGGCGGCACCATGGAAGCGACCATTAAATTAGTGGAGCAACTCGGCGGTGAAATCGTCGGCCTCGCCTTCGCCGTCGAACTCGACTTCCTCAACGGCCGCTCCCGCTTCCCCAACTACGACATCTTCAGCCTCCTGCATTACGATGAGTAACTGAAACAAAATCCCAACCGAGCAGAGGCATCAGCAGATGAAGAAACTGATCACCATGCTCTGCTCCGTGTGGCTCCCTGGTATTACCGCCTGGTTCTCTAACCTGATAGATCAGCGCCTTGTGCGCTGGTCTTTTTATTTGCTCGCCATTGCATTCTTTCTTATCCGTTACTTTTATTTGACCGCCGATTTTCCCAACTACAGCATCTGGATGATCGACCAGGCCAAATTCACCGACGAGGGTTGGTGGTCGAGCGCCGCGGTCATGCATTTTCTAACCGGCCACTGGGACGTCCCCGGCGATTACAACCCCGGCGTCGCGCAACCCGTATGGCCGCTGCTCCTCGGCACTCTCTTCAGCTTCACCGGCGTCAGCATCGCCGCCGCGCGCGCCTTCAATGTCACCCTCTCCATCGCCGCAGCTTGCGCTGCCAGTTCACTCATTGCATCCGAAAGCCGACGTTACGCACCACTCGCCTTTCTGCTCCTTGCCGCCAGTCCATTCGCTTACGTCTTCAGCCGCCTCGCCATCCTGGACACGCTCATCACGCTTGAGTTTTGTTGCCTTCTCCTGCTGGCCGCACGCTTGCAAAAACGCCAACTCCTCGGCCTCGCATCCATCGCGCTCCTCTCCTCCGCCATGTTGCTGAGCAAGTTAACCTCAGCCCTCCTGCTTCCCGCAGTACTCTGGATGGCATGGTGGACAATGAGCCACAACTGGCGCAGCGCGCTCAAGTCCATTACCGCCGTCATCCTCGTCCCCACAATGTTCTTCAAGGCTTGGGAAGTTTTCGTCACGCACTGCGGCTACGGCGCTGATTACCATTACTTTTACGACAACAACGCCATGGAAGATTTCGACTGGTCTCGCATCGGTCAGACGTTAGCCGATCTGGCCCGCCACGGCTTCATGATCGACCGTCTCCTCTATCCAACACTTCTCATCGCCCTCATCATTCTTCTCTTAGCCTCATTTCCATTTTGGCCCGCGCGCCATCGTCTTTCTCTGCGCCCGTTTTTCACCAATCCTCTCTTCGCTGCAAGCACCCTTGCCATTGCAGCCGAAGCTCTCTATATAATTCGTCGCCAGGATGATTTTGCCCCCCGCTATCTCCTTGTCATGCTGGCCCCGCTCGTACTCATCGCTCTGATCCTTCTCGCACGCCTCTTCGAGAGCCGCAGCCCGTTCGCACCTGTTCTCCTTTTGATCATGCTCGCCTCCGTCCTCGCTAATGGCATCATGATTGAAAAATTCATCACCAGACCCACCTATCAATTCATCCACGCAGCCGATGCCATCGGTAAAATCGTGCGCAGCACTCCCGGACAAAATCCGCTGATCTTCGGCGTCAGTGCAAGCCAGTTATCCCTGATGAACGGCATTCCCTCCATCAACGATGCCTACTCGCTTGAGGAGATGCCCGAGAAGGTTGCGCGCTATAAACCCGGCTGGTACCTGGTCTGGAATGCAATCGCCGAGAGCAACGCCGACCTCCTCACTCCCTACACTCTGGAGAAGGTCGCCACCTACGCCGTCTTCGACGACGACGACCGCAATCATCTCATTCTCTACCGCATGATCCCGCGCAGGTAGTCCAGCAGGTGCACATTTCCAGATTTTGCGAAGTGGGATATCCAGCTATAGTTTTTTGGCTTGTCATGCTTCTGAGCACAGCGCAGCGTAGTCGAAGATTCTCTCTGGCGAGACGCGCATTTTCCGGTGAAGGCTCTGCGTTTTATCAATAAACTTTGTATGTGGGTACGACTTCAGCGCTTGTTCCATGAAATTTTAAAGACTTAACTTTCAGAATCCACTTCTCTCTTCCTGCGCAACCAATTCTGAATAATCCCGATTACAGTGAAAAGAAGCCCGAGAGGAAAGCCAATGAGCAGGGACAAGAATGCTGAAAACCCAAAACCGTTGGGTCCACACGAACCGAATGCGGAGGGATTCAATGAAAGTTAAGCAAAGCCAATCAAGGCGAAGTGTAAAAATACTAAGCCAACGCGAAAGATAGTGTTTGCCAAGAGCATGATTGAATCCGCCTACTCGTTCTCCAACCGCTCCATCACCTTCACAACCAGCCGGTCAATCTCGCTGTTGCTCACGGCCGACCCGCACTGCTCGATTGTTGAAGCGTGATTGATGCGCGGATCAGGCAGCCCCAGGCGCCGCTTGATCGCGAGGATCTCCGCGATCTTGTCATCGGGAATGGGTTGCAGCGGCTTGCCGATCTGATTGGCAATGACGATTGTGCGGCAGTAGTTATCGAGAATCTCAATCAGCCACTCCGCATGACTCACCGTATCGGACCAGCAGACCACACCATGATTCGACAGCAATATGCTGTTATGGTCCTCTACGAACGGCAGCACCGTCTCAGCAAACGCGCGTGTACCCGGCGTTTCGTAAGGCGCTACTGCAACTTCCCCAATGAAGAGTTCAAATTCAGTAATGTACCCGGTCGGCGGTGGAGTGCCGGTTGCAGCATAAGCTGTGGCATGTGGCGGGTGGCAGTGAACAACGGCGCGCGCCGCAGGGTTGGCCTTGTAGATTTCAAGATGCAACATCAATTCACTGGTGCGCTGTCGGTCACCGGCGAGAATATTTCCATCCAGATCCGAGAGGCAAATATCGGCCGGCTGCATATCGGCCTTGCTCATCATGGTTGGCGTGCAAAGAACATATTGGTTGCCCAGGCGGACGCTGATGTTTCCGCCGTTGCCATCCACATACTGACGCTGCCAGAGTTTGCGGCCAACGCGGATGATCTCCTCGCGCAGCGCGTCAGACTCAAGCGAGCTGGCCGCAGCAATCGGCGAGAGCGGCGCGGACTTGCGCATCGTCTCCACCACGGTTTGTACAATCTCCCGAATCTGGCCAATGTCCAGAGCTTCAGCCTGCTCCATCGGTCTTCCTCCCGGTCTCTCTCACACAGCTCTCGCAACTTACTCCGCGGGAACCAACTTTCTCTGCAGGTCCTCCAGCGAGAGGCCCTTGGTTTCAGGATAGAGGAAAAGTACCACAAAGAACTGCAAAATTGTCATGAATGCAAAAAAAGCGAATGGCGCGCTCCGTCCCCAGGTTGCGACTATAACGGGAAAATACATCTGGATCACAGTATTCCAGAACCAGTGGCTGCCGTTGCCAATCCCCTGCCCTTTGGAGCGGACCTGATTCGGGAAAACTTCTCCGATGTAAACCCAGATAACCGCGCCCTGGCTCATTGCAAAAAATGCAATGTAAACAACAAGTATCCAAAACCAAAGCGCCCGGGTGCGTGTTCGTATGGAAAAGCCATGCCACGGATGAAAGGCAAGCGGCCGTACCAAGAGCCCCAATCAACAGCAGCGTCTTGCGCCCGATCTTATCAATCACCGCCATGCCAACCATCGTGAATACCAGATTTGTAAATCCAATTGCTATCGCCTGCTGGTCGCCGGAAATCTGGCTGAAACCGGCTGAACTGAAAATCGAATTGAGGTAGTAAAGAATTGCATTGATTCCGGAAAACTGGTTGAACGCCCCCAGCGAAATCGCCAGGAAAAGTGGATACCGGTACTTCCACCTGAAAACCGGCTGGTGCGCGGCGGCATGCTCTTCAGAGAGCGCTTTGCGAATATCGGCCAGCTCCGCTTCAGGGTCAGGGTCGCCCATCATCTTCAACACGGCCAGCGCTTCATCAATGCGATTTTGCGAAGCTGACCAGCGCGGGCTGCGCGGAATGCCATAGAGCAATATCAGAAATCCCAATGCCTGCAAGGACGCAACCCCAACCTGCCAGCGCCACTCCGTTGCACCAAGATGCAGCAGGCGTATCAAATAGTTGGAAGTGTACGCAACAAGAATTCCGAAAACCACATTGAACTGAAAAACCCCCACCAGACGGCCACGCAATTTAGCCGGCGCCAGTTCTGCAATGTACACAGGCCCAAGCACTGATGACGCGCCGATCCCGAGTCCGCCGATGAAGCGGAAAATCATGAGGATTGTCCAGCTCGGCGCCAGTGCGCTTCCAATGGCCGAAATGATGTACAGAATTGCAGTAGCGCGCAGCGTCTCGCGAGAGCCCAGCCGCTGACCAAGCTGACCCGCACCGAGCGCGCCGATCACCGTGCCCACCAGGGCACTCGCGACGGTGAGGCCTTTCCCTGTCGGGCTCAGATGATACTGGCCCACGAGTGTGTCGATAACGCCAGCCACCACGACCGTGTCAAAGCCGAAAAGAAGGCCGCCTAGCGCGCCCGTGAGTGTTGCTTTCGTGAGGTTGTAATTCAGTCGCATTCGGATTCCAATAGAGCAAAATTTAAAGAAGTTCAGAACATCCTAGCCGAGTGTGAAGACAAGTCGCAACGCAAAAAGATGCGCAAGACAATTTTCTTTTATGCTTATGCGGCAGGAGCAGAGAAAAGGCAGAAATGGATTGAAATTGATTCAATTGCTGCGTGAGTAACGGGTCATCATAGTCAATACAATTTGAGCCATGAGTCAGCTAAATTGAAATTGAGATTTGAACGCTTGAGAAACTGGCGTATCATTCACAGTACTGAAGACTGCGCTTTTGCGCTGGTACTCAAAGGAGGGGTGAGTCAATGAGTAGGCAAGCGATGATGAGGGTTGGACGATTTGTGAAGAGTTTTACCGGCGTATTGGGAGTGATTCTGGTATTGGTGACCTCTGCGCGCATGCAGGCACAGACTGAGAATTGGCAAACTTACAACTATCCCAGTGATGGCTTCAGCGTTTCCTTTCCGGCCGTACCTACAACCAACAAGCAGAACGTGCCCACGGATAAGGGCTCATTTGAATTGCGCGCTTATCTCTCGCAGATTGGCAGCGCGGCTATGTATGTCGGTGTTGTCGATTACGGCGCCGCTACAAGTGGCCGAGATCCCAATTCTGTTTTGCAAGGCGCCAAAGACGGTGCAGTTAAAAATGTGAATGCGCACATCACGAGCGAATCGAATATCACGCTGGGCATCTATCCCGGAATGGCCTTCGAAGCCGACAACGATACTCTGCACTTTTCTGCTCGGATCTATTACGTGGGGACAACTCTCTACCAGGTTCTAGCTGCCACTCCATTGAAAGAGCCATACTCCGGAACTACGCGCTTTCTCAACTCCTTCCAGTTCATCCCCAGAACACACTAGAAATCGCAGCACGGAATCAGCTCATCCAAGTATCGTGGCCGCTAGTTTATTGCCTGTTTTGCACAGGAAAACTCGCGGCCTTCTATTTTGTTCCCTGAAGATCATCAAATATATTCGCCTATATTTCGCCACTCGCGCGCTATTGAGTGAAATGGAAGACAAAATGATTACTATCGGTGAAAAATGTCTATCGTAATGTAAGGGAGTGAATTTACTATTACAAGAACAACAGATTAGCCCGAAAAATGCCTCTCAACTGACTGAAGAATTGTGCAAAATGAATTCTTCACTAGGGGTGACCGCTGTACTTGAAAGTCAACCCCGGGAGGTTGAACCATGCATTTTTCGAATTTGATCCACCCAATCAATCTACGAGGTTTTAAAGAGATCGTGAATGTCAAATATCGGCATAATCATCAGTTAAACCGGGCTGCGTTTCCTACATCGGCGAACAAAAATTTCACCAATACATTTTTCATCTTAGCGGTTTGCGGAGTATTTTTTGCAATGGCACCCGCACGCGCTCAAGCGCAAGCGCAGCCAGTCACCATGGGCACTGCACATGAACAGCATGAAATTTATGGTTCGTCAGCGACAGCGTCGGCTGAAATTTCATTTGATACGCCAACTTTTGCTGCGGGCCAGAATGTTTTCATCCATATAAAGCTGGAAAGCCACGTTGGCCGCGAACTTGAAATCAACCCCGACGGCATCAAGTTCGACGTCCGTAACAGCGACGGGAAAAGGCCGACTGAGACCGAGGATGGTTGTCAGGCGCACTTCTTCAGCAACTGTTATACGGGATGGCTCTATCGCCGCAAGATTGTTCAGGTACCCTTTAAATCCTTTGACAAGCTCGAGTGGGACAAGAACCTGAGCAAAGAGTATGACCTCAAGAAGCCAGGCGCCTATTCGGTGATCGCATATGTCTGCGGCATCGGGAGCCAGACCGATTGCTTCCGCACCAATATCGTCAAGTTCACTGTCAAGTAGTCACGATAGCGGGATCAGGCGCCTGGTCCCGCTATCCCTTGCGCCCTATTTCCCTCTCCCGGCTTTTGTCTAAACGCAGCTATTAGAGTGACAGCGGAATCTCTCCGCTGAGTTGATTCAGATTTAAAAATAATTCCTCACCTGCGGATTTCTAATAACGATCAAGAAAATTATTTTCCGTTTTTAACGTCTGGTTTATTGTCTGGCTTTCCAAGTCCAAAAATCTTCTGCAGGAAATTGCGATGATCGGCAGGGTGATCGCAGGTTTCAGTGGGAGCTGTTCCGTTCAGGAACGCGGCCTCAAAGCCATCAGGACAGGCGGCATCGCTCAGCAGATTACTCACCTTATCAATCTTGACGATTTCAACGCCATCGACAGGCGCGAAGTCGTGCGTGTCAGAGTATTGAGGAAGCAGTACGGCCTTCTTCATGAACTCAGCCCAGATAGGCGCAGCGGCATGCGCGCCTTCCAGCTTGATGTCCGTGTAATCGTCATTGCCAACCCAGACGATGCAGAGCAGGTTGCTGGTGAAACCCGCAAACCATGCGTCGTGGCTGGTTCCGGTTTTGCCGGCTGCGGGAGCCGTGAATCCACGTTGACGAACGGAGGCGCCGGTGCCGGTGTTGATGACGTTCTGAAGAAGACTAGTGGTGAGGTATGCGGCGCGCGGATCAAGAATTTGTTTGGTCTGCGGTTCGTAATCGCTGATGACATCACCATTGGAAGCGCGAATACTGGCCAGGAGCCATGGATCAATGTGCAGGCCACCGTTGGCAAAGGTCGTGTAAGCACCTGCCATATCCATCGGAGTTGCGTCATAAGAGCCGATGGCGACGGATGGCGTTCCACGCGCGTTCTTG